>CAZWXA010000338.1:4045-4801 GCA_964637755.1 uncultured bacterium
GCTCCAGGCGGAGCGGAGCGGGAAGACACCGGCCGAGGCGATCCGCGCGGGCTGCCTCATCCGGTTCAGGCCGATCATGATGACGACGATGGCGGCCCTCATGGGGACGCTGCCGATCGCGCTTGGGCTCGGGGCCGGCGGCGAGACCCGGCGGCCCCTGGGACTCTCCGTGGTGGGAGGCCTCCTCGTCTCGCAGCTCCTGACCCTCTACATCACGCCGGTCGTGTACATCTACATGGGGACGTTGAGACCGAGGATGGAGAGGGCGTGGAAAGGGCTCCGCAGCCGGGCGCGGCGGCGCGGCGGCGCCGGCCGGCCTGAGATCCTCCCGGTCGCGGACCTCCAGCCGGTGTCAGCCGACGGCGCCGGCGCGGGCGTCAACGGGCAAGAGCTCGGCGGCCTCCGACACGCCCCCGACCGGGAGCCGCAGGAACCGGCAGGGCCGGCGGTTCCCCGGCGGCCCTGACGGTTCGCCGGCGAGGTGCGCCCAGAGATGCCACTCCAGCGCTCGCGTGAAAACCGGAAGATCGCCGGCGTGTGCGGCGGCATCGCGGAGTCGCTCGGCTGGGACCCGACCGTCGTCCGGGTCCTCTACATCCTGCTGTCGATCTGCTCCGCCGCCTTCCCCGGGATCCTCGTCTACCTGGTGCTCTGGCTCCTGATGCCGAGGCAGCCACCCCGCCACCACCCCGATCGCAGCCCGGTCTGAGCCGGGCGGCTCGACCCGGGCCCGGATCGGCGAGGCCGCCGTCCATC
>CAZWXA010000339.1:0-4776 GCA_964637755.1 uncultured bacterium
CCGCCGTGCTGCAGAACCCGATCGGCCTGCACGAGAACCGGGCGACCTGGGACGAAGCGGTTCGCGGCTTCGCCAAGACCATGCTGGCACGAGATCCCACGCTGACCGAGGACATCATCCAGAGCTTTGGCCGCAACATGTTCGGTGGCGACTTCGTGTTCTCGGTGACCCGCGAGTTCGTGAGCAAGTGCCGGACGCCACTCCTGCTCCAGCCCGGCACCGACACCCCGCATCCGGCCGAGACCAGCGCGGAGATCGCCGGCCTCGCACCCAACCTCGAGGTGCAGAACGACTGGCGCGGCCCCACGCATCTCGCCGAATCGATCCGCCGGGTGACCGACTTCCTCACCCGTCACACGTCATGAACGACGCCCTGACCGCGCAAACCGTGGAGCTGCTGCAACAGCTCCGCAACCAGGGCATTGTCGGACGCAGTCACGCCCGACCCAGGGTTCCGATCCACTCGGCGATGACCTGCACATTCCCCTCTGATTCTGGGGTGAGCCGGATCGGTTTGAACTGCGACGCAGCCGCAAGGACCCGACGCTTTTCCTGTTCTACGAGGGAAGGTCGCCGCGTTGGCTTTGCGCCGTCACCCGCCGCGCCGATGGCTCGGGTGTCCTCATCACCGCGTATCCGACGGACGCGATCAAGGCAGGAGAGACGATATGGGCAAGATCAGGGTGATCCACGACGCGGTCGGCGACACGCTCACGGTCTGGCTGGACGACCCCGCCAAGGAGCATGTCTGCGAGGAGACGACGGACGAGGTGGTCCTGATGAAGGACGCCCGCGGTCGAGTGATCGGGTTCGAACTCCTCCACTACCATCCGGCCCAGGGCGACGCCGGGCTGGCTGTCGAAACCGTTGTGAGAACGGCGCCGTAGTTAGTTAACTAAGTTAACTACGCCGGGAGAATAGCACCACGGGGGTAAGGGCCATCCGAACACGGCCGCGCGGGCGCGGCCCGGGATCGAAATATGCTGGGGTGCTACTCCTCGAACAGGCTGGTCACGGGCACGTCGAAGCCGGCGAGGATGTCGTCGCCGGGAAGCCGGTCGGCCTCGACGAACTCGCGGACGTCCGTCAGGGCGCGGTAGGCATACACTCTCCGAGCCCGCGGGTCGACGACCCACACCAGCCCGACGCCGATGGCGAAGTACTCCCGCAGCTTCTCGGTCAGGCTCATGACGGTGTCACGCGGGGAGAGGATCTCGACCACCAGCTCGGGGGGCACGTCCAGGAACGCCAGGGCGTGTGAGCGGCGAGCGTAGCGATCGTTCGAGATGAAGAGGACATCGGCGGCTCGCACGCTGTCGGGGTTCCGCCGCGTGTAGATGCCGACCTCGCCAACGAGGACCTTTCCCAGGCGGTGGGAGCGAGCGAAGTGCTTGAGGGCGTCGTAGACGTTGCCCTCGATCCGGCCGTGCTCCTCACCCGTCGGGCTCATCGGGACGATCCTCCCGTCGATCAGCTCGCACAGATCGGTGCCGGGCATCTGAGCCAGCTCTTCGCCGGTGATCAGCCGGTCCGATGTGACGGACGTGATACGCGCCATAATCCCTCCTACCCACTCGATCGTATCACCCCGAGGCGGCACGGCAGCGCGCGACGGGGCCGAAACGTCGCCCAGCCCCTCAGGTCATGCGTGCCCGCATGAAGACCGGAGCCCGCGGGGTACCGGTGTGAAACCTTCGGTCTTCGAGGCCGTTGCCGTTCGGTCGGTCGAGGGAGCCCTGGCCGACCTGGGCCGCCACGGTGAGGACGCCATACTCCTGGCCGGCGGCCGGAGCCTGCTGCCGATCCTCAACATGCGGCTCGCGGTCCGTGGATTGACCACCAGCTCGGGCTGAGGGAACCCGCCGCTCGGCACGACGCCTCGTGACTGGCCGTCGCGCACCCGGTCGGTTTACGATGCCGCCCATGCAGCGTGGCGCGGCGATGTGGTCCGGTGATGCGCGGGTCGTGCTCGTCGCGAAGACCGTGCGGACCTTCTGCTACGGCTTCCTCGGGATCCTCCTGCCGGTCTACCTCGGCGAGCTGGGCGCGGGGGCGGGCGGCGTGGGCGCGATGATCACCCTGACCCTGGCCGCGAGCGCGGCGCTCACGTGGGCCGTCCGCCGGCCGGCCGAGCGCTACGGCGCGCAGACCGCGCTGGTCGGGCTCGCGACGCTCTCGCTCGGGGCCGCGGGACTCCTCCTGGTCACGCGCTCACCGTGGCTCGTCGTCGTCGCGGCCATGGCCGGCAACGTCGCCGTCGGCACGGGGGAGACCGGTCCGTTCCTCACCCTCGAGCAGGTCGTCGTGACCCGAGCGGTCGCCCCGGGGCGGCTGGCGCCGGCCCTGAGCCTCTACAACCTCGTCGGCTACGTCGCGGCGGGCGTCGGCGCGGCCTGCGCCGGCCTCCTTCCGGCCAGCGGACTGTTCGTGATCTTCGCCGCCGGCGCCCTCGTCCAGATGGCCACCTACACCCGGCTGCGCGGCGACGATCACGCCACCCGGCGGCGAGGTCTCCCGCTCGCGGCCCTTCCCTCGGCGCCGATCATCCGCCGCCTGGCCGCCCTCTTCGCGCTCGACTCGCTGGCCGGCGGCTTCGTGCTCCAGTCGCTGATCGCGTACTGGCTCCACGTGCGTCACGGCCTCGCCCTCCCCGCCATCGGCGTGGTCTTCTTCTCCACTCAGATCCTCACGGCGCTCTCGTTCCTCCTCGCCGCGCGGCTCGCGCACCGGATCGGCCTGATCAACACGATGGTGTTCTCCCACCTCGCATCGAACGTCCTGCTCATCGCGATGGCCATGGCGCCGTCGGCCCCACTGGCGATCGGCCTGCTCCTGGCGAGGCACCTCCTCTCCCAGATGGACGTCCCCACGCGGCAGGCCTACGTCATGTCGGTGGTCGAGGATCACGAGCGGGAGGCGGCCGCGAGCGTGACCACTCTCTCCCGGACGGTGGCGCAGGCAGTCACGCCCGCGTTCACGGGCTACGTCATGCAGGCGGTCGCCGTCTCGGCGCCCTTCGTCCTCGGCGGCGGGCTGAAGATCGTCTACGACCTGCTGCTGTACGCCACCTTCAGGACGATCAGACCGCGCCCCGGTCGCTCGCCCGGCTGACCGGCGCCGCGAGTGCGCGCGGGGGAGCCGCTCGCGCGGTTGAGAGATCAGGAGTGGACACCAACGCCACACCGACCGCTCGAGGGCAACGGCAGCGGGTCGAAGAAAATAACCCGGTAGTCCGGGGAGGCCCGCGGTCGGATCCGGGCCCGGGACCGGCCCGTCACTCCGCCGCGTCTCGCCGCACCCGGTCGATGAGCCGATCGGCGAGCCCGGGGACGAGGACGCTCAGCACCGCGAGCACCTTCGCCGCCCGGTACGGGTAGACCTCGAGCCGGGGACGGCGGATGCAGCGCACGACCGCGCGTGCCACGTGCTCGGCCGACTGCACGGGGCCGCGCGGAAGCAGCGTCCTGGTCTTCCGGGCCTCCGCGCTCGCGAACTCCGTCTCGGTGTAGACCGGATAGACGAGGCTCACGCGCGGTGTCCTCCTCACAGCCGCGTGCCCCACCCTTTCAGCGTCCGGTAGTAGACGACCAGCCCGACCGCGACGAGGGCGGACACGGCGCTCTGCCCGAGGGGCCCGCCCTGGCCCCCGGCCAGGTAGTGCCGGAACTGCACCGCGGCATAGAACGCGAAGAGCGCGATCGCGGCGAGGATCAGGATCCTGTGCGCGGTGATCAGCCTCACGGAGGCACCCGCGTCAGCGGGCGAGCACGGCCTCGAGCGAGTCGTGGACGGTCGAGATGATCCGGTCCACCTCGGCCTCGGTCACGATCAGCGGCGGGGCCAGGAAGAGCACCTCGTTCCGGAGGACGCGCGTGACGAGGCCTCGCTTGACCATCTCGGCCTGCACCCGCGGCCCGATCTTCCTCTCGGGGGGGAACGGAGCCTTGGTACCGCGATCCTCGACGATCTCGAGCGCGGCGAGCAGGCCCTTGCCGCCGCGGACGTCGCCGACGTGCTCGTGGCCGCCGAAGAGGGCCCTGAGCCCCTCGTGGAGCCGCGTCCCCATCCGGGCCGCGTTCTCCCAGAGCCGCTCGCGCTCCATGATCTCGATGTTCCTGAGCCCGACCGCACAGCAGGTCGGGTGGCCGGAGTACGTGTAGGCGTGCATCCAGCGGTCCTCGGGCTTGACGGAGTCGATCGCGTCCTTGATCTCGCGGTTCACGATGATCCCGCCGAGCGGCAGGTAGCCGGACGTCACGCCCTTGGCGAACGCGACCATGTCGGGCTCGACACCCCAGTGGGTCAGGGCGAACCAGTGGCCGGTGCGGCAGAAGCCCGTGATGACCTCGTCGGCGATGAAGAGGACCCCGTGCTTCGTGCAGATCTGCCGCACGAGCGGGAAGTAGTCGTCGGTCGGGTAGATGACGCCGCCGGCCCCCTGGATCGGCTCGGCGATAAACGCGGCCACCGTGTCGGCGCCCTCGCGCAGGATGGCCTCCTCGAGCTCGCGGGCGGCCGCCTGGCCGACCGTCTCCCCGGGCCGGGCCCCCTGGAACCGGTAGGGATAACAGGTCTGCACGTGCACGAACCCCGGCACTCGCGGCTCGAACATCTTCCAGTACACCCCGAGCCCGGTCGCGCTCATCGCCTGGAGCGTCACGCCGTGGTAGGCGTGCGTCCGCGCGATGACCTTCACCTTGCCCGGCTTCCCCTTCGCCTTCCAGTAGAAGCGCGCGGTCTTGAACGCGGACTCGTTGGACTCGGCGCCGCCGGAGG
>CAZWXA010000340.1:0-4768 GCA_964637755.1 uncultured bacterium
CCGAGGCATGCTCTCGATCCGCGAGGTGTCCAAGGCGTTCGGCGGTGTCCAGGCCGTGACCCAGGTCGACCTGGAGGTGAAGCGGGGAGAGCTCCTGTCGGTGATCGGGCCCAACGGCGCGGGGAAGACGACGCTGCTCAACATGATCAGCGGCTTCTACCATCCCGACCGCGGCTCGATCGTCCTGGAGGGCGAGGATGTCTCGCGCCTGGCGCCGAGCCGGATCGCGGCCCTCGGCGTGGCGCGGACCTTCCAGAACATCGCTCTCTTCAAGGGCATGACCGTGCTCGACAACCTGATGCTCGGACGGCACGTCCGGATGCGGTCGGGGGTGCTCGCGTCCGTCGTCTACTGGGGGCTCGCGCAGCGGGAGGAAGTCCTGCACCGGCGCCGGGTCGAGGACGTGATCGACTTCCTCAAGATCCAGGACCTGCGCCGGCGGCCGACGGGCTCTCTCGCGTACGGCTTGCAGAAGCGCGTCGAGCTGGGCCGGGCGCTGGCCCCCGAGCCGAAGCTCCTTCTCCTCGACGAGCCGATGGGTGGCATGAACCAGGAGGAGAAGGAGGACATGGCGCGCTTCATCCTCGACGTCAACGAGGAGTGGAAGACCACGATCATCCTGATCGAGCACGACATGGGGGTCGTGATGGACATCTCCGACCGCGTCGCGGTCCTCGACATGGGGCAGAAGATCGCGGAGGGCACGCCGGACGAGGTGCGGGCCAACCCGCTCGTGATCAAGGCGTACCTCGGCGTCAAGAAGCCTCCGCGGACGACGAGCGAGGCCCTGCATGAGCGCCGCTGATCCCTCGACGCTCCCGCGCTGTCTCCAGCGGAACGCGCGGGACCTCGCGCGCAAGACGGCGATCCGAGAGAAGAACCGCGGGATCTGGCAGTCCTTCACCTGGCGGGAGTACCACGACCAGGTGCGCGACCTGGCGCTCGGTCTGGCCGCACTCGGGTTCGGGCGCGGCGACACGCTCTCGGTCATCGGGGACAACCGGCCCCGGCTCTACTGGGCCCAGATCGCGGCGCAGGTGCTCGGCGGTGTCGCCGTGCCGGTCTACCAGGACTCGATCGCGCGGGAGATGGCGTACGTCCTCGGCCACGCCGAGGTGTCGATCGTCGTCGCCGAGGACCAGGAGCAGGTCGACAAGATCGTGACGCTCCGGGGTGGGTTGCCGTCGCTGCGCCACGTGATCTACGACGACCCGCGGGGGCTCGGGCAGTCCCGGGCCGACTGGCTCCGGTCCTTCGAGGAGGTCCAGGAGCTGGGGCGAACGTTTGGCCGGGAGCACCCGGGACACCTCGAGGCCGAGGTGGAGCGGGGACGGCCGGACGATGTGGCCATGATCTGCTACACGTCCGGCACGACCGGCAACCCGAAGGGGGCGATGATCACCCACGCCAACGCCATCGCGACCGCGCGCGCGTTCCTGGCGGCGGAGGACGTGAGGCAGGACGACGAGTGGCTCTCCTACCTGCCCATGGCGTGGGTCGGCGACTCGATCTACTCGCTCGTGATGAGTCTGGTGGCGGGCTTCCCCTGCAGCTGTCCCGAGAGCCCCGAGACGGTGCAGCGCGACCTCCGTGAGCTGGGGCCCACGATCCTGCTGGCCCCGCCGCGGATCTGGGAGAACATGCTCACGTCGGTGCAGGTGCGCGCCGCGGGTGCCTCGCCGCTCAAGCGCCGGGTCTTCGAGGCCTTTCGCGCCGTCGCCGAGCGGGCGGAGAGCCTCCGCGCCGAGGGCAAGGCGGTGCCGCTCGGGCTCAGGCTCGCGTGCGCGCTCGGCGAGGTCATCGTGTACCGGCCGGTCCGCGACCAGCTCGGCCTGAGCCGCGCGCGCTGGGCGTACACGGGCGGCGCACCGCTCGGTCCCGACACCTTCGGATTCTTCCGGTCCTTCGGGATCAACCTGAAGCAGGTCTACGGCTCGACCGAGGTGAGCGCGCTCGTCTCGATCCAGCCGGACGCCGAGGCGAACCCCGTCACCGTCGGCCGGCCCTGTCCCGGCATCGAGGTGAAGATCGCCGACCGCGGCGAGGTGCTGGTGCGGAGCGCCGGCGTCTTCAAGGGCTACTTCAAGGCCGACGAGGCGACGCGCGAGGTGATCGACGGGGACGGCTGGTTCCACACCGGGGACGCCGGCTTCCTCGACCCGCGCGGCCATCTCGTCATCATCGACCGCGCCAAGGACGTGGGCGCGCTCGAGGACGGCAGTCCGTTCGCGCCCCAGTTCATCGAGAGCAAGCTCAAGTTCAGCCCGTTCGTGCGCGAGGCGGTCGCCTTCGGCCACGGGCGGCCGTTCGTGGCGGCCATGATCGCGATCGACCTCGACACGGCGGGCAACTGGGCGGAGCGCCGCGGCCTCCCCTACACGAGCTACATGGACCTGAGCCAGAAGTCCGAGGTCCGCGCCCTGGTCCGGGAGGAGATCGCCCGGTGCAACGCCACCCTGCCCGAGGCGACCCGCGTCCGGCGGTTCCTCCTCCTGACGAAGGACCTCGATGCCGACGACGCGGAGGTCACCCGCACCCGGAAGCTCCGCCGCAACTACATCGCCCAGAAGTACGCGGCCTTCGTGGACGCCTTCTACTCGGGCCGGGACGAAGTCGAGGTGGCGACGACCGTCACCTACGAGGATGGCCGGCAGGCGACGATCCAGTCGCGGGTCGTGATCGAAGCGGTGGAGCCGGAGGGCGCCGCTCGTGCTTGAGTGGCAGTTCTTCGCGCTCCTGATGTCCAACGGCGTCCTCATCGGGCTCATGTACTCGCTGATCGCCCTCGGCTTCGTGCTCGTCTACAAGGCCACGGACGCGATCAACTTCGCCCAGGGCGAGTTCGTCATGATCGCGGGTTTCGTGGTGGCCGTGGGCCTGCAGACCTACGGGGCGCCCCTCTGGGTGTCGATCGGGGCCGCGCTCGTGCTGATGATCCTGTTCGGCTTTGGCCTCGAGCGCGTGGTGCTGCGGCCCCTGATCGGCCGGCCCATCGTCGCGGTCATCATGGCGACGATCGGCCTCGCGGCCGTGCTCCGGGGCTTCGGTCCCCTGGTGTGGGGCGCCGAGACCAAGCCCCTGCCGCTGCCGATCAGCGACGAGCCGTTCATCCTGGGCCCGCTCTTCATCCCGCCGATCCAGCTCGTCGGCGCCGCGACGAGCCTCCTCTTCCTGGCGGGCTTCGGCTGGTTCTTCCTCCGGAGCCGCAAGGGCATCGCCATGCGCGCGGTGGCCGACAGTCAGCAGGTGGCGATGGCGATGGGGATCAACGTCGAGCGCTACTTCGCGCTCGCCTGGGCCATGACGGGCGTGGTCTCGGCCCTCGGCGGTGTCATCTGGGGGAACCTGCTCGGGGTCGACGTGCATCTGGCACTCGTGGGCTTCAAGGTCTTCCCGGTCGTCATCCTGGGCGGGCTCGACTCGATCCCGGGGGCGATCGTCGGCGGCCTGATCGTCGGCCTCGTGGAGAACGTCGCCGCCGGCTACATCGACCCCCTGGTGGGGGGCGGGACGAAGGACTTCGCGCCGTACGTCCTCATGATCGTGGCGCTCATGGTCCGTCCCTACGGCATCTTCGGGAAGGAGATCATCGAGCGGGTATGAGACGGGCGAGTGGGACCCGATGATTCACCGCGAGTGCGGTGTCCTCAAGGAGAGCTACGAGGCGGACATGGCGCTCTACCCGCTGCCGATCGCCCGCTGGACGGTGGCGGCGATCGCCGTGCTCATGTTCGCCGTGCTCCCGGCGGTGCTGCACGAGTACTACCTGTCGATCATCAACCTGGTCTCGATCGCGGTCGTGGGGGCGATCGGGCTCAACCTGCTCGTCGGCTACACGGGCCAGATCTCGGTCGGCCACGGCGCGTTCATGTCGGTGGGCGCCTACACGGCGGCGAACCTCGCCACCCGCCTCGGGGCGCCGTTCTGGGTGACGCTGCCGGCGGGGGGCCTCATGGCGGCGGCCGTCGGCGCCGTGGTCGGGATCCCGTCGCTCCGGATCAAGGGGCTCTACCTGGCGATCGCGACCCTGGCGGGGCAGCTCATCATCGAGTGGACGATCAACCACGTCACCTGGATCAGCGGCGGTGTGCAGGCGTCGATCGAGGTGCCCCGCCCGCGGGTCTTCGGCTGGGTCATCGACTCGCAGCACCGGATGTACTTCCTCTTGCTGGCCGCCGTGGTGCTGGCGATCGTGGCCGCGCTGAACCTGATCCGCTCGCGCGTCGGCCGGGCGTTCGTGGCGATCCGTGACCACGACGTCGCGGCCGAGATCATCGGGATCAACATTTTTCGCTACAAGCTGCTCGCCTTCGCCGTGTCCTCCTTCTACGCGGGCGTCACCGGAGTCCTCTACACCTACTACTTCGGCATCGCGAACTACGAGCAGTTCCAGATCAACGTGTCGATCGACTACCTGGCGATGATCATCATCGGCGGGCTCGGCTCGGTGCTCGGCTCGATCTTCGGTGCGATCTTCGTGACGCTCCTGCCGATCGTGAGCCGGTATGCGATGGAGGCCTTCGGCGGCGTCTTCTTCTCCGAGGCGGCCGTGCTGAACATCATCCCGAACCTCCGCATGATCATGTTCGGCGCGCTCATCATCGTGTTCCTGGTGGTCGAGCCGGAGGGGCTGAACCGCCTGTGGCGGAAGATCCGGAATTACTTCCGGGTATGGCCCTTCGCCTACTAGGCTCGCGCAGGCCGATGAAAAGTGCCCATCTGCGGCGTTGGCTCGGTCGCTCCTCCCTGCGGCGTATAGGAATACGCC
>CAZWXA010000341.1:0-4750 GCA_964637755.1 uncultured bacterium
CCATGTGGGAGACCGAGGAGTAGGCGATGACGTACTTGAGGTCCGTCTGCGCCATCGCGGAGAGCGCGCCGTAGACGATGTTGACGCACGCGATGGTGCCGACCAGCCACACCCACTGCGTCGCGCCGTCGGGGAGCAGCCCGAAACCGAGGCGGACGACGCCATAGGCGCCGAGCTTCATGAGCACGCCCGCGTGGAGCATGGACACCGCGGTCGGCGCGGACGCGTGGCCGTCGGGCGACCACGTGTGCAGCGGCCAGATGCCCGCGAGGATCCCGAAGCCGACGTAGAAGGCGAGGAAGACCCAGCGCTGGACGCCGGGATCGAACCCCGTGGCCTCGGCGTCCAGGAACGAGAACGACGCGTTGCCGCCGTTGACGTAGAGGGCAAAGAGGCCGACGAGGATGAACGCCGACCCGAAGAGCAGGTACAGCGTCAGCTTCATCGCGGCGTACTCCTTCGTCCCCACGCTCGTGGCCTGGTAGGCCCAGGCGAAGATCCCGCGCGGCCGCACCTCGCCGGTCGAGCCCCAGATCGCGATGAGCAGGTACATCGGCAGCACGGCCAGCTCGTAGAACAGGAAGAAGATGAAGAGGTCGAGCGACACGAACACGCCGTACACCCCGGTCACGAGTGCCAGGAGCAGGGAGTAGAACTCCTGGCTCCGGACGGCGATCGTCCAGGAGGCGAACACACCCGAGAAGATGATGATCGACGTCAGGAGGACCAGGAGCAGGCTCATGCCGTCGACGCCCATCTCGTAGGAAATGCCGAGCGACGGCACCAGCGGGAACTTCTCGTAGAACTGGAAGCTGGCCGCCTCGCGATCGTACGCGAGAAAGATCCAGAGCGTGAGCGTGACGGAGATGCCCGTGGAGATCGCCGCGATCAGCCGGACGGCGAGGGGGTGATGCCGCGCCGTGAACATGATCAGCAAGGCCCCGACGAACGGCGCCCAGGTGATGATCGAGAGCACGGGAACGCTCGTCATCTCATGCGTCCGATGGGCTCGGCCTGGCGCACGCCGGCCCGAGGGCGTGGGAATCCGCAGACGGTTCTCATCGCCAGATCTGGCTCGCCACCAGCAGCGCCAGGAGGCCGAACGCGACACCGTAGACGTAGTCCTGCGCTTGCCCGCTCTGGATCCGCCTCAGGAGGTCGCCGGCGCGAAGCGTCCACGCGCTCGCCACGTTCAGGAGGCCGTCGACCAGGTACCGGTCGATCCACCCGATCAGCCGGGAGAATCCCAGGAGGATCCCGCGGTAGAGCAGCGCATAGGTCGCGTCGATGCCGTACCGCCGGCGCGCCAGGAAGTCGAGCGGCCCGACCGCGCGCGACAGGGCGGCGGGGCTGACGACGTTCCACTGATAGGTCGCCAGCGCGAGCAGGACTCCGGCGCCCGCCAGCCCGAGCGAGAGCGCGGTGAGCCAGGCGGGAGGGTGGTGAGCCTCGCCCCCGCCGAAGGCGAATCGCGCGCCCATCGCCACGGTGAGGATCGCGAGAATCCAGAGCGGCACCGTCATGAGCGCCGGCGCCTCGTGGGGCTGGCCGTCCGCATTCCGATGGCCGAAGAAGGCGAGCAGGACCACGCGAAACATGTAGGCCGCCGTCAGAAACACGGTGAGTGCCAGCATCAGGAAGGGGACGATCAGATGTCCCTCCCAGACCGCCGCCAGCACGGCCTCCTTGGAGAAGAACCCGGCCAGGGGCCAGATCCCCGCCAGCGCCAGGGTGCCGATCAGGAACACGACACCCGTCTGCGGCAGGGAACGGAACAGGCGCCCCATCCGGGTGATGTCGTTCGAGCCGACGGCGTGGATGACGGCCCCGGCCGCGAGGAAGAGCAACGCCTTGAAGACGCCGTGAGTGAGCAGATGAAAGAACCCGGCGCGCGGCGTCCCGGCGCCGGCCGCGGCCATCATGTAGCCGAGCTGGGACATGGTGGAGTACGCGAGCACGCGCTTGATGTCGTTCTCGACGCACGCCATCGTCGCCGCCAGCAGCGCCGTGAACGCCCCCACCCAGGCCACGACGCCAAGCACTTCGGGCGCGGCGGCGAACAGGGGGAACGCGCGGGTCATCATGAAGACCCCCGCCGTGACCATCGTCGCGGCGTGGATCAGCGCGGAGACCGGGGTCGGGCCTTCCATCGCATCGGGCAGCCAGACGTGCAGCGGGAACTGGGCGGACTTGCCGACCGCGCCGAGGTAGATCAGGAACATCGTGAGGGCCAGTCCGCCGGAGAGCCGGCCTTCCTCGGCGAGGGCGAAGAGCTCCGCGAAGTCGAACGTGCCCGCCGCGCGCCAGAGCAGGACGATCCCGATGATGAGCCCCACGTCGCCGAACCGGGTGGTCCAGAAGGCCTTGACGGCCGCCCGCGCGGCGGCGGGGCGCGCGTACCAGAAACCGATCAGCAGGTAGGAGCAGAGCCCGACCAGCTCCCAGAAGACGAACATCTGGAGAAAGTTCGGCGCGAGCACCAGGCCGAGCATCGAGAACGCGAAGAGCGACTGGTACGTGTAGTAGCGGCCGAGCGCCGGCCCCGACTCGTCGTGCAGGTAGGCCACGGAGTAGACCTGCACGAGGAACGCGACCAGCGTCACGAGCACCAGCATCTGCTGCGAGACGGGATCGACGTAGAGCCCCACGGTCGCCAGGGGGGCTCCGTCCGCCGGGATCCATTCCCACCGCCGGATCAGCGGCGAGCCGAGAGGCGAGAGCCACAGGCGCAGCGCGGAGGCGAGCGCCCCACCCATGCACGCGACGCTCACCAGGGCGGCGGGACGCCCGCTGCGCCGAAGTGGCGGCACGAGCGCGAGCAGCACGAAGGCGGCGAACGGCAGGCCGAGCGTGATCAGAGCCAGGGCCGTCATGCGGCGCGCGCCGCCCCGCTCGGCGCTCTCATCGACGGCAACACCGCGCCGCCGCTCCGGCCCACCACCCGCCTGCGTCCATCCGCTCCCACCGCCCAGACACCCCCACGCGCCGGGGGTTCCCGCTTCTCTTCACGGAGGCCTCCAGTGGCTGGCGGCTCTGGCCCGGGCGTGCGCCCTCGCTCCCCGAAGCCCGCGGCCCGATGGAGACGCGCCTGCACGCCGGCCGTCAGCCCTTGAGGAGGTCGAGGTGGTCGGCCTCGACGGTCTTCCGCACGCGGAAGATGACGATCACGATCGCGAGCCCGACCGCCACCTCGGCGACGGTGATCGCGATCGTGAAGAGGGCGAACACCACGCCCGCGAGGTTGCCGTTGAAGCGAGCGAAGGCGACGAAATTGATGTTGACCGCGTTGAGCATCAGCTCGATGCCGAGCAGGATGCCGACCGCGTTCCGGCGTGTCAGCACGCCGAAGAGGCCGATCGAGAACAGCACCGCGGCGAGGAGCACGTAGGCCTGGAGGCCCATCAGTCGTCGGGGCGGGCGAGGTAGAGGGCGCCGAGGAGGGCCGCGACGAGCAGGACGGCGAGCAGCTCGAATGCGGCCACGTGGCGCGTCAGGAGCGCCTCGCCCAGACGCTGGGTCACGTCGGCCGGGAACGGCGGTCGTCGAGTGGGCAGCGGCGCCTGGCCCACGAACACGAGGACCCCGACGAACACGGCCGCGGAGACGATGGCGCCGTTGACCACGTGGTGGCTCGTCTGGGAGATCCGCTCGCCGACCAGGCGTTCCGTCAGCATGATCGCGAAGACGACGATCGTCACGACGCCGCCCGCGTACAGCAGGAGCTGGACGCCGAAGAGGAACGCCGAGTCGAGCAGGAGGAAGACCGCGCCGGTCGCGATCAGCGCGACGGCGAGGTAGAGCACCGAGTGAAAGAGGTTCTTCGTGAGGACCACCGCGAGGCTGGAGGCCAGCAAGACCGCCGCCAGCCCCCAGAAGCTTGCGATCTCGAGGGTCACTCCTTCACGACCTTCGGCGGGGCCTGCATCTCCCGGAGCCGATTGCCGGTCGCCCAGGACGGCTCCCAGGTGAGCCCGATCTGGTGCAGCCGGTCCTTGTCGAGGAGCAGGTCGCGCCGGTCGGCCGTCGCGAGGTCGACGCTGCGCAGCATGACGATGGCGTCGGTCGGGCAGACCTGGACGCAGAGCTCGCAGTACTCGCAGGCATACAGCTCGAGCGTGAAGGTCTTCGCATAGTTCCGCTTCTCGGCCTTCAGCATCTCGACCTTGATCACCTGGGGCGGGCAGACGTACTCGCACAGGCGGCAGCCGATGCAGTTTTCCTCGCCCGTCTCGCCATCATAGGTGAGCGCCAGGACCCCGCGAAAGCGCTCGGGGTACGGGCGCTTCTCGTCAGGATAGTGGATCGTCACGGGCTTGCGGGCGAGGTTGCGAAGGGTGACGCCCATCGCCTTCCCGACCGCGGTGGTGAGCTGGCCCAGCTCGACCCAGAACGACGTCCCGTTACCCGACAGGGGCGCCTCCGCGGTAGCTCACGACGAGCGCCGTCGCCAGCAGCAGCACGAGCGTCACCGGCAGGAGCACCTTCCAGGAGATGGCCAGGATCTGGTCGACCCGGATGCGGACGAAGCTCCAGCGCACCCACGTCATGAGCAGGAATACGAGCATGGCCTTGAGCGTCAGCCAGACGGCACCGAGCCAGAGGGGCCCCGGGCCGAGCCACCCGCCCAGGAACAGGAGCGCGCCCAGGTACGAGGTCCCGACCGCGTGGGCGTACTCGCCAAGCTGGATCAGCGCGAACTTCATGCCGCTGTACTCGACACGGAACCCCGCGACCAGCTCGGACTCCGCCT
>CAZWXA010000342.1:0-4744 GCA_964637755.1 uncultured bacterium
GCAGTGGCCGACCCTCCTCACCCTCATCATGTTCCCGATCCTGACGGCAGCGTATTTCCGCCTGGCCAGACGCGAGGAGCGCGAGATGCGCGAGATGCGGACGGCGTTCGGTGACGAGTACGTCCAGTATGCCTCGATCACGCCGGCCTTCATTCCGCATCTCCGCCGGCCGTCAGCGCAGCGCATCCGACACGACGGCGGCGGCGGGAGGAGCGAGCAGTGAGCGTTCCGTATTCGTCGAAGGGGAACCACGATGCGCGGATTTCTCACTGCTGTTCTGAATGAGTGTCCGAGTTCGGAGCACGGTCGCACCTCGACCGGGAGCGCCAGCGCTTCGGTCGTAACGCGTCCCGTCGGGCCGCCTCAGTCTCCTGTTTCAGCAGATTCGCGGCAGGATCTCGCCGGGATGGAGATCCACGACCCGCGTCCCCCCCACCCCCGTCCGCATGACGACCATCTTGGGGTGGTGCTCCATCACCGTGCCGATGACGCACGCATCCGCGCCCAGCGGGTGACGCCGCATCAGTCCGACAACGGCGTCCGCCTGACCGCCGCCGATGATCGCGACGAGCTTGCCTTCATTCGCCACATAGAGAGGATCGAGTCCGAGGAGCTCGCACGCCGCGTGCACCGCCGGCCGGACGGGAATCCGCTCCTCGTCGACCTCGATGCCGACGCCCGACGCGAGGGCGAGCTCATTGAGCGTGGACGCGAGGCCGCCCCGTGTCGGGTCGCGGAGACACCTGATCTCGGACGCGACTTCGAGCATGGCCGCGACCAGCCCGTTGAGGGGCGCGGTATCGCTTTCGATCGTGGTCTCGAACTCGAGCCCTTCCCGGCGCGACATGACCGCCATCCCGTGGTCGCCGATGGTGCCGCTCAGGATGACGCGGTCGCCCGGGCGCGCCTGGTCGGCCGAGAGCAGCCACGGGTGCTCGAGGACACCGATTCCGGCGGTGTTGATGAAGCATTGATCGCCGCTCCCCTTGTCGACGACCTTCGTGTCACCGGCGACGAGCAGCACCCCGGTGTCCTTGCAGGCGGCCCGCATCGAGTCGAGGATCGCGGCGAGATCATCGAGCGGCAGACCCTCCTCGAGGATGAACCCGGCGCTCAAGAACAGCGGCCGCGCCCCCGCCATGGCGAGGTCATTGACCGTCCCGTTGACGGCGAGCCGGCCGATGTCGCCGCCGGGGAAGAAGAGCGGCCGCACGACGAAGGAGTCGGTCGTGAAGGCAACGCGCTGTCCCGCGATCTCCACCACCGCCTGGTCATCAAGGCGGTCGAGGTAGCGATTGCTGAAGCGCGGCAGGAAGAAACGGTGGACGAGGTCGGCCGACATCCTCCCGCCGCTGCCATGCCCCAGGAGCACGCGGGCGGACCCGACTAGCGGCAGCGGGCACGAGAGAGCGGACGCGTCCATCGTGGTCTCCCCCTTTCAGGCGTGAGCGACCCGGTAACGCCCGTAGTGATAGTAGGCGGCGCACGCGCCCTCCGACGACACCATGGGGGCGCCGAGCGGGCGCTCGGGCGTGCAAGCGGCACCGAAGGCCGGGCAGTCGCTCGGCTTCTTCTGCCCGCGCAGCACGAGTCCCGCGATGCACACCGACGGCTCCTCGGTCGTGACGCCGCTCACTCGGAACCGACGCTCGGCGTCGAAGGCGGCGAAGCGCTCGGTCACGCGAAAGCCGCTCCGCGGGATCTTTCCGATCCCGCGCCACTTGCGGTCGCACACCTCGAAGACTTCATCGAGGACCGCGCGAGCCGCGAGGTTCCCCTCCCGGCGCACCGAGCGCGTGTACTGGTTCTCGACCTCGGCCCGCCCGCTCTCGAGCTGACGGACGGCCATGAGCGTGCCTTGCACGATGTCGAGCGGCTCGAACCCGGTGACGACCAGCGGCACGCGGTAGCGCGCGGCGATCGGCTCGTATTCCGTCCACCCCATCACCGTGCAGACATGTCCGGCCGCCAGGAAGGCCTCCACGCGGTTGTCGGGCGAGGAGAGGAGCGCCTCGATCGCGGGCGGCACGAGGACGTGCGAGACCAGCATCGAGAAGTTCGTGAGCCCGAGGCGCGCGGCCTGGAGGATGGCCATCGCGTTGGCGGGCGCGGTCGTCTCGAAGCCGACGCCGAAGAAGACGACCTCGCGGTCGGGCCGCGCCTGGGCGAGGCGGACCGCGTCGAGGGGCGAGTACACGACGCGGACGTCCCCGCCGGCCGACTTCACACGCAGGAGGTCGGAGGTCGAGCCCGGCACCCGGAGCATGTCGCCGAAGGAGACAAAGGTCACTTCCGGACGCGACGCGATGGCGATCGCCCGGTCGATCGTTTCAAGCGGCGTGACGCAGACCGGGCACCCCGGGCCGTGGACGAGGTGAATCTCCCCCGGCAGCATCTCGTCGAGCCCGTTCTTCACGATCGAGTGGGTCTGGCCGCCACAGACCTCCATGATGGTCCACGGCCGCGTCACCGTGCGGCGGATCTCGGCGATGACCTCGCGAACGAGCGCGCCGTCGCGGAACTCGCTGACGTACTTCACGGCGCGCCCTCCCCGGCCCCGTCGCCCAGCTCCGTCGCGAGAAACCCCGCATCCCGGAGGAATTCGAGCGAGCGCTGCGCCTCGGCCTCGTCGAGGCGTCCGATCGCGAAGCCCACATGGATCACCGTGTATTCGCCGACCTCGGCGTCGGGCACGTATTCCAGGCACGCCTCCTTCACCACGCCGCCGAAGTCGACGCGCCCCATGCGAAGCCCCGCCACCTCGTAGGTTTCGACGATCTTGCCCGGCACACCAAGACACATGGTCCGTTCCCCCTACCCGAGCCGCGCGTGGGCGACTGCGGCCTGTCCGAGCGCGATCCCGCCGTCATTGGCCGGGACCAGGTGATGGCTGAAGACCTCGAAGCCGGCGCCGGCCAGCGCGCGCCGCGTGCCTCCGAGAAGCTTGACGTTCTGGAACACGCCCCCGCTCAGGACGACGCGGTCGAGCCCCGTCCGGCCGCGCAGCCGCTCGCACACGCGAAGGATCAGGCCGACCACGGTCGCGTGGAAGCGTGCCGCCACGACCGGGCCGGTGACGCCGCGCTCGAGATCCCGGACGATACCCCGGATCACCGGCGCCGGGTCGATCACCGCGGGCTCGCCCGCATCGAGCTCGACGGGATACTCGCCATGGTCCCCCTGTGCCGCAAACGTCTCCAGCTCGATGGCAGCCTGGGCCTCGTAGCGCGCCCGGTGGCGTACGCCCAGGAGCGAGGCGACGGCGTCGAACAGCCGGCCCATGCTCGAGGTCGAGGGGGCGTTCACCCCGCGCTCGATCTGACGCGCGATGATCCGCCCCTCCTCGTCCGTCGTCGCCGCCACTGGGGGTAACGCGGGATCCCAGCCGCCGAAGGCGCGCGCGAGATGGGCGAGCGCCATTCGGAACGGCTCGCGCACGGCGAGGTCCCCGCCGGGCAGCGGGACGTACGCGAGGTGCGCCGCGCGCTCGAAGTCCATGTAATCGGCCACGAGGAACTCCCCGCCCCAGATCCGCCCATCGGTGCCGTAGCCGGTTCCATCGAACACCACACCGATCACGGGGCCGGTGAGGCGGTGCTCGGCCATGCAGGCCGCGACGTGGGCGTGATGGTGCTGGACGGCGACCCGCGGGAGCGCCGGATCGAGGTCACCGGCGTAGCGAGTCGACAGATAGGCCGGGTGCAGATCGTGCGCGACGGCCTCGGGGCGGACCCGGAAGAGCGTCGTCATGTGGTCGACCATCGTGGCGTACGAGGCGTAGGTGTCGTAGTTCTCCAGGTCGCCGATGTGAGGCGAGAGAAAAGCGTACGGTCCCCGGGCGACGCAGACCGTGCTCTTCAGCTCGGCGCCGCAGGCGAGGATCGGCCGGGCCTCGAAGGGCAGCCGCACGGGGAAGGGCGCGTAGCCGCGCGAACGCCGGATCGGCAGCTCGGCACCGGCTGCGACGCGGCTCACAGAGTCGTCGCAGCGCGTCTGGATCGGCCGGTCGTGCAGGAGGAACGCGTCCACGATCGTCCCGAGGCGCGCGAGCGCGTCGTCGTTGTCCGTCGCGATCGGCTCCTCGCTCCGGTTCCCGCTGGTCAGCACGAGCGCCTCGGGAAACCGCCCTTCCCCCCGCCAGAGCAGATGGTGGAGCGGTGAGTACGGGAGCATGACACCCAGATGGCCGAGTCCGGGAGCGACCGACGGCGCGACGCCGGAGCCCGGCCGAGCCGCCAGAATCACGACCGGCCGCGCCGCCGAGCTGAGCAGCGCGCCCTCCTCGTCGGAGATCACGCACAGCTGCCGAGCGGCGGCCAGATCGGGAACCATCAGGGCGAGCGGCTTGGCCTCGCGCGCCTTGCGCTCCCGCAGCCGCCGCACCGCGGCCTCGTCCGTGGCATCGCACGCGAGGTGGAAGCCGCCGATGCCCTTGATGGCGACGATACGCCCCGCCGCGAGAAGCCGCCGAGCCTCGGCGAGCGGATCGCCAGCGAGCGGGCGGCCCTGCGCGTCGGCGAGCACGAGCCTCGGGCCGCACGCCCAGCAGGCGTTGGGCTGGGCGTGGAAGCGGCGGTCTCCCGGATCTTCGTACTCGGCCCGGCACGCGGCGCACATCGTGAAGTCGGACATCGTCGTGTTCGGCCGGTCGTAGGGGATCGCGCGGATGATCGTGAAGCGGGGTCCGCAGTGCGTACAGTTCGTGAACGGATAGCCGAAGCGCCGGTCGCGGGGGTCGAGGACC
>CAZWXA010000343.1:0-227 GCA_964637755.1 uncultured bacterium
GGTCAGCGCCCGCGCTTCGGGTTGTGCTCACCCGAAGGCTACACCGCCTTCTCTTCGTTTACACACCTCCCGAGTTTACCTCGATGACCCTCCCGCTGGTGCCTATAACAACGTCCTGACGCACCTGCCCTTGCTGGTGCCGGGGAGGTATTCGACCAGCGTGAGCGAGCCGGCGAGCGCGACGAGCAGCGCGCCGGCAGGCTCAGCCACGCCCGGCGCCGCCGGCG
>CAZWXA010000343.1:237-4737 GCA_964637755.1 uncultured bacterium
GTGGTGCGGTCGATGCTCGCCGCCGGCGGCGAGCATCGACCGCACCACCCGCAATACCTCCTCGTTGGCGAAGGGCTTGGCGAGCGTCGGGACCGCCCGCCGGCCGAGGTCCTCGATGAACGTGCGGCTCTCCTCGCTCAACGAGTCGCCGGTGAGAAAGACGAGCCGGCCGAGAAGCTCGGGATGGGCGCGAGCGAGCTCGTGATAGAAGCCGGCGCCGTCCAGCTCCGGCATCCGGAGGTCGCAGAGAATCAGGTCCGGGGCCCCGGCGCGCACGCGCTCGAGCGCCACGACACCGTTCGGAGCCGTCTCGACCCGATGGCCGCCGGCCGACAGGATCTCGGCGAGGAGATCCGCCACCTCCGCCTCGTCGTCCACGACCAGGATCGATCCCGTCGCGAACGGCGTCGACGACTCTCGCGCGGGCTCCTCCGGCGGGGCCCCCGCCGGCCTGCCGGCCGGCAGCTCGACGACGAAGCGCGTGCCCCGTCCGGGAGCGCTCTCGACGTTGATCGTGCCGCCGTGCGTCTCGACGACGCCGAGGCAGAGCGAAAGGCCGAGCCCCGTCCCCTGCCCCGCGGGCTTCGTCGTGAAGAACGGCTCGAAGATGCGTGCCCGGACCTCCGGCGCGATGCCCGAGCCGGTGTCGGCCACCTCGAGCACCACGCGGGTTCCCCCCGCGCTGACGCGCGTGGTGAGCGTCAGCCGGCGCGCCGGTGTCGCGCGCATGGCCTGGTGCGCGTTGGTCACGAGGTTGACGACGACCTGGTGGAGCTGGTGTGGATCGGCCCAGAGGACCGCCAGCGCCTCGTCGAGGTCGAGCACGACCTCGACGTCGTCCACGCGGAGCGGATAGGCGAGCAGCTCGACCGCGTCGCGGACGATCTCGTTCAGCCCCACGCTCTTGCGCTCGATGGGGCGGCGGCGCGCGAGGGCCAGGAAGTTCCTCACGATGCGGCCGCAACGCTTGGCGGCATCGGAGAGCTTCCGCGCCTGCTCGGCGAGGGGGCCGCCGGCGGCGCGGTCGCAAATGAACGCGGCGCGCCCCACAACGACCGTGAGCGGGTTGTTCAGCTCGTGGGCCACGCCGGCCAGGAGCTCGCCCATCAGCGCGAGCTTCTCGTTCCGGCGAACCGCCTCCTCCGCCTGCGCGCGCTCGGTGACGTCGCGCGAGTTGACCACGATGCCCTCCAGGTCGGGCTCGTGGAGGAGGTTCGTGCCGATGGCCTCGAGCAGGCGCCAGGACCCGTCCTTGTGACGGAAGCGGAACTCCAGGGCGCCGATGAAGCCGGGGGTGCGGATCCCTTCCGCCAGCAAGGCGGCGACGCGTGGCGCGTCGCCCGGATGGACCAGATCGAGCGCGGCGCGCCCGAGGAGTTCCTCCGGCGACCAGCCCAGTATTCGCTTCAGCGCCGGGCTCTGGTACCGGATCGTCCCGTCGGCGGACAGGACCGTCACGACGTCGAGCGCGCTCTCGATGAGCGACCGGAAGCGCGCCTCGCTGCGGCGCAGCGCCGCCTCGGCCCGCTGGCGTTCCGCGACCTCCGCCAGGGCGGCGGCGTGCAACCGCGCGTTCTCCAGCGCGGCGGCGGCCGCGTCCCCGAACGCCTCGGCCAGCCAGATCTCCTCCCGGACAAACTCTCGCCCCGTCCGATCGGCGACGGCGAGGGCCCCGAACACGCGCCCCTGCGCGAGCAGCGGAACGGCGAGCAGCGCCCGCGCGCCGCTCGCCTCGAGGAAGGTCCGCGACTCGAGCGTCAGGGAGATCCGCGGGTCGGCCGAGGCGTCGGGCGTCGCGACCGGCCGGCGCGTGCGCACGGCGAGCCCCACCGCACCGGTCGAGATCGGCAGCGTCGGCGCCCACCGCCGCGGGTCGGTGCTCTCGGTGGACGACTTCAGCATCGTGAGGGTCTGCGCCTCGGGATCGAAGCTGTACATGACCGCAGACTGCGCGCCGAGCAGCTGGCATACTCGCTCGACCGCGAGCACGGCGACCACGTCAGGGTCCAGGGACCGGGAGAGCGCGCGGCCGATCTCGACCAGGGCCTTCGAGGCATCCTCGGCGTGCCGGCGCTGGGTGATGTCTTCGACCATCCCCTCGAAATAGAGCGCCCGTCCGCCGGCGTCGCGGATGGCGCACGCCCGGCTCCGGACGCGGATGATCGTCCCGTCGGTCCGATGGACCCTGATCTCGGTGTCCGCGAGCCCGTCCCGCTCTTGGCGCGCCAGTACCCCCTCGCGTTCGGCCGGATCGACGTAGAGACCGCCGATGTTCACGGCCAGCAGGGCCTCGCGGTCCGGATAGCCGAGGATCTCGACGAGGGCCTGGTTCGCCTCGAGGATCCGGCCTTCCGGCGTCGTCCGGAAGAGGCCCACGGGAACGTTGTCGAACAGCGTCCGGTACCGCGCCTCGCCCTCGCGCAGGCCGCGCGCCAGGGCGTGCCGCCGGAGCGCCTCCGTCACGGCGTGGCCCAGCCGGCCGATCCGGTCCTTGATGACGTAGTCCGCGGCGCCCTGCTGCATGCACGCGACGGCTCTCTCCTCGCCGATGGTGCCGCTCACGATGACGAACGGGACGTCGAGCTGCCGCTGCCGCAGCAATTCGAGCGCGCGGCGGCCGTCGAACTGCGACAGATTGTAGTCGGCGAGGATCAGGTCCAGCTCGGGGCCGAGGTGCGCGAGGTAGTCGGCCTCGGTCTGCACCCGCCGCCAGACAGGGTCGAAGCCGCCCCGTCGCAGCTCGTGCACCAACAGCTCCGCGTCGGCGGCCCGGTCCTCGAGGATCAGCACGTTCAGCCGGGTCATGACGTGAACAGCCTCCGGATCGTCGGAACCAGGGCCGACGCGAGGTGCGACTTGCTGACGGAGGCGCCGGCGCCCACGGCCAGGGCGGCGGCTCGATACTCCTCGCCGTCGTGAAGCGTGAGAACGATCATCACATCTACCTCGATCAAAAGGGCCGCTCCCCAGCTCCTTCCTAGGCGCGGGCACGTGCCAGGAAGCGCTTCGCGATGGGATCGAGAGCCTGCCCCCTTGCGATACGGGCCTCGGACGGATCCATGGTATCCACAAGAGCCGCTTCGTACGGTATGGTCTCGTTCAGTTCCGCGAGCTGCCACGCGGTCAGCAAGTGAGAGTACGCGCTGATCGTTGCCGCCTTCATGCCCCAGAAGCGCGGAAGTGTCTCCGCAAACGGTGCGGCCCGCCGAGTCAGCCGCGGCCGACGAACGGCATCTTGGTCGCCATGACGGTCAGGAACTGGACGTTCGCGTCGAGGGGCAGGCTCGCCATGTAGAGCACGGCGCTCGCGACGTGGTCCACGTCCATCAGCGGCTCGACGGCGATGGAGCCGTTCGCCTGGGGGACCCCGTTTGCCATTCTCGCCGCCAGCTGGGTGGCGGCGTTGCCGATGTCGATCTGACCGCAGGCGATGTCGTACTTCCGCCCGTCGAGCGAGGTGGACTTGGTGAGGCCCGTGATCGCGTGCTTGGTGGCGGTGTACGGGGCCGAGTTGGGCCGCGGCGCGTGGGCGGAGATGGAGCCGTTGTTGACGATGCGCCCCCCGCGCGGGTCCTGGCTCTTCATGAGCTTGATCGCTTCCTGCGTGCACAGGAACACACCCGTGAGGTTGATGTCCACCACCGTCTTCCACTGCTCGAGGCTCAGCTCCTCGAGGGGGATCCCCGGGGCGTTGACGCCGGCGTTGTTGAACAGGAGGTCGAGGCGGCCGAACGCCTCCCGGGTCCGCGCGAAGAGGGCGCGCACGGAGTGCGGGTCGCTCACGTCGGTGGGAACGGCCAGCGCCCGCGCGCCGGACGGCCCCGCCTCCGCCACTGCCTGGTCCAGCGGCTCCTTGCGGCGTCCGGCCAGGACGACGCGGTATCCGTCACGCAGGAGCGCGACCGCCACCGCCTTGCCGATGCCGGTCCCCGCGCCCGTCACGAGCGCCACCTTGCTGGGCGAATTCATTCTCCACTCTCCCTGGCGTGTGCTGTTGACGTTGCCGGAGCGCTCCGACCGCGATCCATCGCGAGTCGCCCCGGAGCACGTATACTACCGCATCGCCGCGCGCGGGCCCCGGTCGGGGGCGAAGTCCCCCGAGCCGCTCCACGCCGGCTGAGCCGCCCGGCCGCCGGCTCCGGCGGCCGGGCGTGGGACCCCGCGCGACCGGATCGGTCCCGTGGCGGATCCGATCACGGCGCGGGAGTCGCGCGGCACGGAACACGGGCAGGCGTGGTCCGGTTGACGATGCCCGCGGGAAACTAGCCCACGGAGCTTGGGCTTCGGACCGCGCCTCACGCCCCCAGAATGTAGCCGGGGCCTCCGGTATCACGTGTCGAGACGGCCCGGCCGGAACCGGGGCGCCGAGACCGCACAGGCTCGCAACCACGGCGCGGCGCGCCGCTGGGCGGGGAAACCGGATCGGGGGTACGATCTCGTCCACCAGGCCCTCGACCACAAAGGAGCGCGCCATGCCCGACAGGCTCATCTCTGGCGACA
>CAZWXA010000344.1:0-4728 GCA_964637755.1 uncultured bacterium
TCGTCCCGCCGATCCGGTAGAGCTGGAGCGACTCGAGGTCGGTCGCCTCGGGCAGGAGCAGGTCCGCGTACCAGTTGGTCTCGTCCTGCGTGTAGGCGAACGCGGCGACGAAGGGGAAGCGCTCGAGCACGCTCTCGATGCGCGAGGTGTCCCAGTTGGAGATCGCGGGGTTGGCGCGGTAGACGATCCAGACGTCGGGGAGCGTCGGCGCGGGCCACCGCTCGGGCGGGCTGTCCATGAAGAGCCAGGGCAGGTGCGCGGGGCCGAGCGCCGCCGACCACGGTGAGTCCGCGGCGAGCGGGACCAGCGTCCGGTACGCGTTCCTCACGTGGGGCGCCGCCGCCCAGCCTTTTCGGTCGGTCGGGTTCGTCGCCTGGGCCATGAACCCGTCCGGACCGGGACGCACGGACTCGAGGCGGTTCTGGGCCGGACGGTTGAGCCGCACGGTGGTCCCGAGGATCCCGCCGGGGACCTCGAGCGCGCCGACGAGGGCAGCCAGGACCGTCCGCGCCCAGCAGCACTCGTACCCGCCCCAGCCGTTGGTGACCGTCTTGCCGAGAAGCACCGCGACCGGACGGTGCGGATAGTCGGTGCCGCCTATGTCGATCGTGGCGCCGACCCTCGCGTGCGCGAGATACCCGGCGGCGAGGCGGCGAATGACGGACGCGGGCACGTCGCTGATCTCCGCGGCCCACTCGGGGGTGTACGGCCGCAGGTGCTCCACGAGGCGGGCGAAGGCGGGCCGCACCCGCTCGGAGACGCTCCGCGTGGCCCCGTCCGCGCCGACCTCCACGCCCGCCGCGATGAAGTCCCCCTCCATCCCGGGCCGCCGGCACCGGGGATCGTCGAACTCGACCGGACGCTCGCGGTCGAGGTCCCAGACGAGCGGCTTCTTCGTCTTCGCGTCTCGGAGGTAGTAGCCGCCGGGGCCGACGAGGTAGGGCGAGCTGGTCATCCGCTCGAGGAACGGGACGTCGCAGACCACCCGCCAGTCGTGCTCGATGAGGATCGCGTGGAGGAGGGCGAAGAGCACGGCCGCGTCGGTCTTCGGGCGGATCGGCACCCACTCGGCGGCGCCGGCCCCGGTCACGCTGAGGTGCGGCTCGAACTGCACCCAGGTGAGCCCGCGGGCCCGCGCCTCGGCGTGACGGAAGACGGCGGTGACGCCGCCAGAGGCGTCGCCGTTGTAGCCGAAGGAAAGGGCGAAGTCGCAGCGCGGCGTGTCCGCCGCGACCGTGAAGGCGCGATGCCAGAACTCGCCGTAGAGGTGCTCCGAGTGGTAGCACTTGATGCCTTGGCCCGTGCCGATCCCCTGGTCCACCGGCCCCCACGCGGCAAGAAGGGCGGCGAAGGTCCCGAGATACGCCGGCGCCGTGCCGCCGCCGCCGAACGTCGCCGCGAGCCGCGGGTAGCCCGACTCGTCGAGGAGCCCCTTCGCGCGGATGCCGCGAAGCCGCCCGGCCAGGCTGTCGAGAGCCTCCTCCCACGAGATCGGCTCCCAGCAGGGATCCTCGCCACGCCCCTTCTTCGGGTTCGTCCGGCGCATCGGCGTCCTGATCCGCGCCGGGTTGTAGAGCTTCTCGAGCAGCCCGTAGGCGCGCACGCAGACCGTGCCGCGCGCGGGATGGATGTCGGCCACGTCCCCGTTCGGCTCGACCCCGACCGCGACCCCATCCCTCACCAGGACCTTCAGCAGATCCGGCCCCGCCACGCACTGATAGCAGTAGGTCGGGATCTTCTCGATCATCCCCGCCGCCACTCCTCGCGGCTCCACCACCGGTTCGGCGGGGGCGCTCGTCGTCGTCCTCATCTCACCCCCGCCTTGGCTCGCGTCGCGGCCATCGTTTCAGCGCCCCGCTTCGACCAGCTTCTTGTGCTCGAGCGCCTCGAAGAACGCGTCGATCCGGTTCCGGAGCTGCGCCTCCGCGTAATAGCGCGGGTCCTCCAGGTCCGACTCCACGAGGAGCGTCGGCACCCCCAGCTCCCGCGTGAAGTACTCGCGCATGTCGCCCTGCCCCGCCGAGAAGAGCCGGCAGGACTTCACCGAGTGGATCACGAGCGCGTCGGCCTCCCACTCCTCCACGTACCGCTTGATCTGCCCGTACCGCGCGACGATCGACCGGTTGGTCAGGTTCTCCCGCAGCATCTGCTCCGCGATCGACTCGAGCGGCCGCGCCGGGTCGTGGCGGAAGCCGAACTCCCAGATGCCGCCGACGGTGGAGTAGGTCGAGGCCACCGCCACGGCGCCCCAGCGCGCGAAGAGGTTCCGGAAGCTCCGGTAGTACGGGTACGGAGGCGGCCCCTCGACCACCGTGCGGAAGCGTTCCTCGCCGAGCGGACCCTGCCCCTGGGCCACGAGCGACTCCACCTCGACCACGGCCGCGTCGAAGAACGCCGCGGCCTCCGGCGTCCCGCGCAGGACGTTGATCGGCCCCATCAGGTTGATCGCGTCGAAGAAGGCGTCGAGCGGGGCCGGATGGTGCTTGCAGAGGTGCTTGGTCCGCGCGTACCCGTCCTCGGCCCGCGCGGCGTGGGCGAGGATCTCGCGCAGCTCGTCGATGTCGAGTGCGTGCCCGGTCACCGACTCGCAGAGGGCGATCAGCTCCTCGAGCTGGCTCACGACGTAGCGGACATCGTCCGCGCTCGGCTCCGCCGTGCGCGCGAACGGGACGTCGAGCATGAAGAGCCTGGCACCGCTCACGTCCGCCAGGTGCTCGAACCACTTCACGTAGACGTTGCAGCCGACGTAGTCGCAGTTGTCACTCGAGTAGCCGGCCTGCTCCGCCTTGAGGATCAGCGGGAGCGACTTCCTGCGGATGGCGTTCTGGAGCGCCGTCACCTCGGGGAACATCGGCAGCACGTGACACGCGCGCAGCAGCTCGACGCAGTTGCCCGAGATCATCAGCGCCCCGGTCGTCCGTCCCTCCGTCTCGGCCCGCCCCAGCTCCGCCATCCAGGCCGACATGAGCTGCCGCGACCGCTCGTGCAGCCCGCCCTGGTACTGCCGCTCCGTCGCCTGCCCCGTCATGACTCCCTCCGCGTTCCCAGGCCGATCAAGACGCTCCAGATGCAAGGCGGCCGCAGTTCGAGCCGGCCTACGACGCCACGAGGCGAGACCCCGGGCACGCCTCGGCTCGCCCGGCCACGCAGATGGGCCGTGTTCATCCGCCTGTCAGTCGAGGAGCATCGACTCGACGAAGGTCTCGATGTCGTTGCGGGCGCGCTCGAAGGTCCACATCTTCTCCTCGAACTCGATCACGAGGTGCGGGATGCCCTCGCGCTCCAGCCCCCGCTTCATCAGCACGTAGTCGAACAGGGCGGGCTCGCAGAACTTGGCCGGCATGAAGACGACGGCATTCGCGCGCGACCGCCGCACCTTCTCGATCAGGCCCTCGGCCCGGGGCTGGCGCCCCTCGTGACGGACCGACGAGGCCGCCGCCTGGTCGAGGTACGCCGCGCCCAGCCGCTCGAACGGGTCGCCGTCGGTCGCCACGTCCGATGTGAACCACCGCCAGCCGAGCAGGAGATCGTCCTCGACGACATAGCACCCGGCCTCCTCCAGCACCTCCAGGAGACCGAGCGGCGGCTGCTCGCAGAAGACGCCCTCCAGCACCACGCGCAGCCGGTCGCGGGGCCGCGCGGCACGCTCGGGCAGCGTGAGGAGCAGCGTGTCGAGCCAGGGAATCGCCTCCTCCGGCGGCGCCGTCGCCACCGCGCGCAGCACCGTGTACAGCTCGACCGTCGAGAGCTTCTGTGGCGCCTCGAGGCGGAGCGCGTAGAGCGCCCGCAGTCGCGCCCGCAGCCCGTTGAAGGTCTCGATGCTCTTCGCGAGCGCGGTCGCCGTCACCCGCAGCCCAAACGCCCTCTCGAACCCCGCCGACAGCCGCCTGAGCTCGCTCGCCGCGTAGCGCGTCGCTGACGCCGACGACGAGTTCTGCGGCAGGTGCAGGTACTCGACGAAGGTCCCGGGAAAGTTCCGGCCCCAGACGCTCGCGAGGTTCCGGGCCACGTCGCAGATGTTCGAGAACACCAGGCCGTCGACGCCCTTCACCAGCCCCTGGAAGCCCAGCTCCAGGCTCGACTTCGCCATCGAGCAGACGAAGGACTGGAAGCGCGAGTCGGCATGGCTCAGCTCGACGGAGGTCCCGCCACCGAGCAAGGCCAGGGGCAGCATGCCCGCCGCGTGAATGACCTCGGCCGGCACCCACACCGGGTACCCCGCGACCACCCGCCCGCCGGGGTGCGTCGCCGTCCAGTTCTGCGCGACCTCGCCGAGGGGCCGCGCCGCCAGATCCCGACACTGATCGAGGACCTCGTCACACTTCATGGCCGTCTCCCCGGCACCTGCTCCACGACGTTTCGCCCATCCCGCTCTCCTCCCTGCGCTCCATCACCAGTCTGCCGCACCGCCTCCCGGCCGACACGGTCAGGCTCCATCGCCGCCTCCAGCGACCGCCGCCAGCGCGTCGCACCGCGTACCCGATGCCGGGCTCGATGGCGCAAGGAACCCGTAGAGGAAGAGCCCCGACAGCTCGTGCGCGAGGGTGCGGGCATCGCCGGCGGAGCGGACGAAGGGGCGGGTGGCGATGCCGTTGAGCATGCCGAGGAGGAGGTTCGTGGCGGAGAGGAGATCGTCGCCCGAGCGGCCGTTGGGATCGAGATCCCGCAGGATCGCCAGCCCGCGCTGGAGGTACGACTGCCGCTTCGCGGTGATCTCGGAGCGAGCCG
>CAZWXA010000345.1:0-1986 GCA_964637755.1 uncultured bacterium
GGGTGGCGGTGGCGTGAAGCCGCCGTCGGGAGCCGAGGTCGCCGCCGCGGCGCCTGAACCCAACCGCCGTCACTTCGGCGACGACGCGCGGCCGGCCGAGGGCGCAGATCCGAATGCGCTCCCCACCCGCGCGCCGGCCGCCGCGCCTGCCGCGCCCGCGCCGCCGCCCTTCCAGATCGCGGACATCTTCAAGCCGGCCGACTTCCTGCGCTGCGTCTTCCAGGACGACGGCTTCGCCTATATCGGGGACGAGCGGGTCGGGTTCTTCAAGGTCCCGCTCAGCAACGTCCACGAGGTCCTCAACGAGGTCGCGGCGGCGGGGTTCGCCCGCCGGGTCGAGGCGAACGTCCCGTACACGGAACTCCTCCCGCCGGACCCGGCCGCCAAGAATGCCCCGCCCAAGTCGGTGATGCGGTTCGTCCCGGGCGAGGACCTGAGCGACGTCCTGCGTGGCGAGACTCCCGGCGGGCGGTCGGTGGCGCTCCCGGCCGGGCTCACGCGCGCCGAGTTCATCGAGCGGATCCGCGAGCAGTTCATCCGCGACCGGCTCCTGTCGGCGATCCTCGGCGACTACGACCGCAAGGGGAACAACTACCTCGTCACGCCGGACGGCCATCTGGTCGCCATCGACCACGCGAATGCGGAGCCGTTCGATCTGGACCTCTCCCCGGAGAGCGTGGCCGAGCTGATGCGCAAGCGGCTGGTCGGCGAGGACTACCCGCGGGAAGGCACCACGACGACCCGCTACCGCGACCTCGATCGCCAGCTCGGCGCCACCTGGGCCGCCGTCACGAAGGCCTGGAAGGAGATGAAGGCGCGGCTCCGGGACGCCAAGGGCGACCTCGACGAGAAGGCGCTCGGCGACCTCGCGGCCACCTACGGCGCCGAGCGCGAGCAGGTGCTCGCGACCTGGAAGGCCCGCATCGAGGTGATGGAGGGCGTGCTCGGCACCGTCTTCGGCGAAGAGATGCGGGCGAAGTACGACCTGACGCCGCGCCCGGACAGCGGCCAGCCGATCCTGTTCGGCCAGCGGGGGGTCTCGCCGGCCTTCAGCTCGAAGGGCGGGTTCAAGGGCGCGGACATCGACGCGATCGTGGAGAAGCTCAACAAGAAGGAGCTGACGCCGGCCGACCTCCCGGTGGAGTACATCTGGGTCAACGGCGCGAAGGTCGTCGTCAACAACCGGTCGCTCACGGCGCTGTCGAAGGCCGGGCTCAAGCCGACGAAGATGAGAGACATGACCGGCAAGCTCCCGAAGGATGGGCCGGACAGCCTCGAAAGCGTCCTCATGCGGCTCGAGGAGATGGACGGCAAGCCCTCGAGCTCGATCCCGATCCGCGCGGGCGACGGCTGGAACGCCCCGACGCGAGAGATCGTCAACCTGCCGGAGTAGACAGTGTGGACGCTTCGGCGGCGAGATCGGGCCGGGTCGGCGCCAACCCCGATGTGCCTGGGTCGTTCAGGGGTGACCGATGGCGTGTGAGCCGGCGTTCATGCTCCGCTTCGAGGAGTTCGTCGCCGAGCGGCGCCGGGTGAGGACCCTCGAGGACTGGAGGGCCTTCGCCACCCGCTGGTTCGACACCTCGGCGTGGCCGATCAAGTCGCCAGAGCAACGCGCCGCCGAGGCTCTGCGCAAGCAAGGGCCCGTGCGCTTGGGCGGGCGGCTGTGGGGCTACACCACCTGGGTCTACGACCTCTCGCCCGAGGCCCGCTACGAGTACTTCTCGACGCTGCGGCGGGTGGGAGACCCCATCCGGTTCGGCGCCGTCGACCCGGACTCCGGGGAGCGCCGCGCGCAGGAGTGCCCGTACTGCGAGATCTCGACCGACGAGCCGGGCGAGGCGGTCTGCCCCCGCTGCGGTCGCGATCTGGTCTACGAGACCTACGCCTCGTAGCGTCTCGTTCCCTGGACCGACTTCCTCGCCTCCCGGAAGTCCCGCCACGCGCGTGGGCCGAGCACAGGACCGTCCGAACTCGGTTTCGATC
>CAZWXA010000345.1:2086-4708 GCA_964637755.1 uncultured bacterium
TCGAGCCTTCGCGAACCCTGAGCCGCCCTGCTCACCGGTGGGCCGGCGCGAGGGCGGTGGTCGATTGCTGTTCCTGAGCCCGGCGAAGGTCGGCCGCGAAGCTCGCGCGCGTGAACGCTCGGAGCGGGGATACGGGAAGCCCGGCGACTTGCAATGCGCGGGCGGCGTACTGGTGGCACTGGTGAAAGAGGTGGTAGGTGTGGCGCGCCCGGTAGAAGGCGCTCGCGCCGATCATGGCGACCGGCTCGCGGCTGGCGAGGGTGCCAGCAAGGTGTTCGCGGAGCCTCCGGTAGCCCTCGTCACTCAGCTCGAAGGCGAACGCGTCGGCCGGAGGCTGCCGTGTTCGGTGGGCCAGGATCCGGTCGGACGTGGCGACCTCCACCACGGCCTCCGTGGGCCAGAGGAGCGCGCGCAGGGCACCGCCGGCTCCCTGCCGGCCCTCCAGGTACCATGCCCGCTCGGCATAGCCCCACTCCTCGAACCCGGCACCCGACTCGAGCGGGATGGCGATCGTCGCGTGCCAGGTGTCGACGGAGACCACGATGGTCCGCCGGCGCTCGTCGGCCGCCTGAGGTCCGCCGGCCGCCGGAGGCCACGGTCCGGACGCCCCCGTCGCGCACGACGCGAGCAGCGCGAGACCCACGAGTCCGCGGTAGAATGCGCGCGAGATCATCAGGTCCCCGGAGGTGCCGCGTGAAGATCCGTGCCATCGTGCTCGCCGGCCTGTGTCTCTGCGCGCCGGCGGCGGCGCAACATGACTCGCACATGCCGATCGGGGCGAAGACGATCGACCTGCTGCCCGGGATCGGCACCCACCATCACCCCATCGCGACGCGGAGCCCCGAGGCGCAGCGATTCTTCGATCAGGGGCTCACCCTGATCTTCGGCTTCAACCACGATGCGGCGGTCCTGTCCTTTCAGCGGGCGGCGGCCCTGGACCCGGGTGCCGCCATGCCGTGGTGGGGGATCGCGCTGGCACTCGGGCCCAACTATAACCTGCCGCCGCAGTCCGACCGGGAGAAGGCGGCGTACGAGGCGCTCGGCAGGGCGCAAGCACTCGCGGAAAGGGCGCCGGCCGACGAGCGGGCCTACATCGTCGCGCTGGCGAAGCGCTACGCCGCAGATCCAGGCGAGGACCGCAAGAAGCTCGCGCGCGGCTATAGCGACGCGATGAAGGCGCTGATGGACGCGTATCCCGATGATCTCGATGCGGTCACGCTGTATGCCGAGAGCCTGATGAACCTGAAGCCGTGGCAGCTCTGGTCCCCTGACGGCAAACCAGCCGATGGCACGCAGACGATCCTCGCCGTGCTGGAATCGGTGCTCCGGCGCGATCCGGATCACGTGGGCGCCAACCACTACTACGTCCACGCCGTGGAGGCGTCGCCTCGACCGGAGCGCGCGCTGCCGAGCGCGCGGCGGCTCGAGACGCTCGTGCCGGCGGCGGGCCATCTGGTTCACATGCCGTTCCACATCTACTACCAGCTCGGACAGTACGCCGACGCGGCGCGAGTGAACGATGCTGGGGCAGCGGCGGACGAGGCGTACGTCCAGAAGTCAGGCGACGCTGGCCTCTACCGTTTCATGTACCTGAGCCACAACTACCACAGCGCGGCGATGTCCCATGCCATGGCCGGGAACTTCGCGCAGGCCAGGCGCGCCGCCGAGCAGCTGGTGGCCAACGTCGCGCCGGCGGTGAAGGAGATGCCCATGGTCTCGCCGTTCCAGGCGATGCGGGAGGCCGTATACCTGCGTTTCCATCGGTGGGACGAGATCCTCGGCCTCCCGGCACCGGAGCCGAGCACGCCGGTCGCGGACTTGTTCTGGCGCTTCGCCCGCGCCCTCGCCTTCGCCGCCAAAGGGCAGCTCGCCGAGGCGGAGAAGGAGCGCGCGGCCTATGGCGTCGAGAAGAGCAAGGTGCCGGCCGAGATCGCGTTCGGCTTCAACAAGCCGGAGGCCATCTACAAGGTGGCCGACGGGGTGCTGGATGCCCGATTCGCGCAGGCGCGCGGTGATCACACGGGGGCGATCGCGGCGTGGCAGCGAGCCGCCGGCGCGCAGGACCAGCTGGCCTACGGCGAGCCGCCCGACTGGTACTACCCGGTGCGCGAGTCGCTGGGCGCTGCGCTGCTCAGGAATGGGCAGGCGGCGGCGGCGGAGGCGGTCTTCCGCGCGGACCTGGCGAAGAACCCGCGGAACGGCCGATCGCTCTTCGGGCTCCTCCAGGCGCTCGAGGCGCAGCAGAAGGCCCTGGATGCGAAGTGGGTCCGGCGCCAGTTCGAAACGGCGTGGAAGGAGGCCGATGTGACGCTGCGCATCGAGGAGTTCTAAATTCAGCAGACCGAGCGCCCGCGAAGCATGAGGTCGAACGCGAAGTTCGAGGCGTCACTTCTTGACGGCGTGTTCTCGAGCGAGGGTCAATAGCAGACGCAGGGCTGTGTTCACCGCTGTGGAATCCTTGAACACCTCTGCCACGTCAGGGTCGAGGAGGACAACGTTGGTGCCCCTGGCATAGGCCTCATGATGCCTCCCACGAACACCCCCAGAGAAGTCGTACTCGTCGCGGAGGTCGTGCTGATCACTCGCTGCGTTCTGACTCATAATCTCGTCTTTCCCTGGGAG
>CAZWXA010000346.1:0-4693 GCA_964637755.1 uncultured bacterium
GTCCTTGTTGTAGTTCTTGCCCTGATACCCGGCGGCGATGAGCGCGCCCTGCATGCGCTCGGCGTCGACGCCCCAGCCCGACTGGACCGCGACGTACTGGACGCCGTCGACGCTGTACGTCATCGGCACCGCGGTGACTCCGGAGTTCGTCCGGAACTGCCACAGCATCTTGCCGCTACTCGCGTCGAAGGCGCGGAAGTAGCGGTCGTTGGTGCCGCCCTGGAAGACCAGGTTACCGCCCGTGGTCAGCACCGGCCCGAAGCTGTGGCTCTCGAACTTCTGCGACCAGACCCGCTGCCCCTTGCCCACGTCCCAGGCCTGGAGGTCACCGATCGTCTTCGTGCCCGGCTTGATGATCATCTTGATGTCCGGGATCTCCACACCGAGCTTGAGCTCCCCGGCGACCATGGGCTCGACCGCCTTGGACTTCAGGCTGCCGCAGTGGTTGTCGTTGGAGGGAATGTAGACGAGCTTCGTCTTGGGGTTGTAAGCCGCCGGCGGCCAGTCCTTCCCACCCCAGAGCGACGGGCAGAAGTCGACCAGCTTGCCCTTTTGCGGCGTGTGCTCGGGGACGTACGTCGGGCGGCCGGTGGTCGGGTCGATGCTCTGGAAGGCGTTCTGCGCCACGTAGGGCTTGGCGGCGACGAAGGAGATCTTGTCCTTGGCCCGCTCGAGCAGCCAGAGGTAGCCGTTGCGGCCGGGATGCACCAGCCCCTTGATCGTCCGCCCGTCCTTCTGGACGTCGATGAGCATGGGCGGCGTGACCTCGTCCCAGTCCCACGAGTCGTTGTGATGATACTGGTGGTAGGCCTTGATGGCGCCGGTGTCGGGGTCGAGCGCGATCACCGAAGCCGTGAAGAGGTTGTCGCCGGGGTGGAAGTCGCCGGCCCACGGCGCCGCGTTGCCGACGCCCCAGAAAGCCAGGTTCAGGTCGGGATCATAGGTGCCCTGGATCCAGACGGAGCCGCCGCCGTTCTTCCAGTCGTTACCGCTCCAGGTCTCGGAGCCGGGCTGGCCGGGCTCGGGGATCGTGTAGGTCCGCCACAGGGTGTCGCCGGTCTGCGCGTCGAAGGCCTGGACGAAGCCTCGGATGGCCAGCTCGCCGCCCGAGGTGCCCACCATGACCTTGCCCTTGGTGATCAGCGGCGCCAGGGTGCAGTAGTAGCCCTTCTTGTAATCGTCGACGACCTTGTCCCAGACGACCTTGCCCGTCCGCGCGTCGAGGGCGACCAGATGGGCATCGACGGTGGCGAGATAGACCTTGTCCTGGTAGAGGCCCACGCCGCGGTTGGTCGGGTGGAGCTGCAGGAGGTCCTCCGGCAGCTGCTTCTTGTAGTACCACAGGACGTCGCCGCTCTTGGCGTCGAGCGCCAGGACCTGGTTCTGCGGCGTGCTCACGAACATGATGCCGTTGTTGACCATCGGGGGTGACTGATGCCCCTCGGCCACGCCGGTGCCCAGGGTCCAGACCGGGGTGAGCTTCCCCGCGTTGCTGGTGTTGATCTTGTCGAGCGGGCTGTAGCCCCACCCGGCGTAGTTGCCCCGGTACATCAGCCAGTTCTCGGGCTCCGGGCTGAGGAGCCGCGCGTCGGTCACCGGGCTGTAGTTCGGAATCTGTGCGCCCACCACCGCTGGCAACAGCACGATCAGCCCCAGCAGCAAGACCGCCTCGATCGTTCGAAGACTTCTGGACATTCCTCTGGATCTCATCCTCGTCCTCCCTTCCCAGCTTGCTGGTTCACTTCCTCGTCTCAACGGGTCTGGGGGCCCACGGGGCCCGAGAACCCGCCGGCGACCGTCAGCACGCCATCCGCCAGCTTGAGGGGCAGCGCGGCCAGGCGCCTGGGCGCGGGCCCCTCGACGACCCGCGCGGCGTCCCGCGGGTCGAACTTGGAGTCATGACACGGACACCAGAACGCCTTCGCGTCCTCCTGCCAGGCCGTCACGTCGCAGCCCTGATGCGTGCACACCCCGGAATACGCCACGATGCCGCCGGCCGAGCGGTTTCGGCTTTCCTCGGCCAGCGACGCGGGTTCGAAGCGGACGAGCAGCAGCTTGTTCAGCCGCGACCCGTCCCTGACCACGTCAGTCTTCGGGTCGATCGGGAACGCCATCACTCGCGGGCCGCCCAGCGGCAGGTCCTTCGGAGTGATGAGCTCGCGGGGCCGGTCTCCCTCGGCGAAGACGAGGTGATCTCCCTCCTGCGGGCGAAGGCTCCGCGCATCGCCGACCTCCGCCGCGGCGACAGCGTCTCCCGGCGTCACCGCGTCACCGAGCTCGAGGCAGACGACGACCCCGATGGCCGCCTTCAACACCGCACGGCGCGTACATGTCTGGCTGAGGCTGCTCCCGGAATTTTGGTCCATGTCTCCGGCCTCGATCTGCGGGGCGGTGGCCCTGACCCTAGGCCCAAGCGTGGCACCTTGTCAACCAGCTCCTCGAAGACCGTGTCGGCGCGCAGCGGAACGGACTTCGGATCGTGAGGCCGGGATGATCGCCTGTTCCTGTGGGCGCCCCTGCGGTACCATGCTGCCCCATGGACCTGAAGGATCGAGCGGCGTTCGTGACGGGTGGGTCAGGCGATCTGGGCGCCGTCATCGCGCACGCCCTGGCCAGGGCGGGCGTCGACATCGCCGTCGGCTACGTCGGCAACGCCGAGAGCGCGGCCAAGACCAGCCGCACGGTGGAAGCCCTTGGCCGCCGCGCGTGCGTCATACAGGTCGATCAGGCCGAACCGTCCTCCGCGCAAGCCGCCGTCGACGCGGCGGCCACGCAGCTCGGCCGGCTCGACCTGCTCGTCAACAACGCCGCGTGGAACATCGGGATCCCCTTCACCGACCTCGAGGCGCTCACGCCCGAGGTCTGGGATCGCGTCCACGAGACGAACGCGCGCGGGCCGTATCTCCTGGCTCGCGCGGCAGCGCCGCACATGCGCCGGCAAGGCGCGGGACGGATCGTCAACATCGCCTCGATCGCCGGGCTCCGGCCGAGTGGCAGCAGCATCGCCTACGCCACCAGCAAGGCGGCGCTCATCCATCTCACGCGCTGCCTCGCCGTGGCACTGGCGCCCACCATCACCGTGAACTGCGTGGCGCCGGGATTGATGGAGGGGACGAGGATGGCCCAGCGGCTGCCGGCCGAGGTGACAGAGTCGGCACGGCGGCTCGCGGTGCTCCGGCGCGCGACCAGCCTCGACGACGTCGCCGACCAGGTGGTGGGGTTCTGCCGCGCCGATAGCGTCACCGGGCAAGTGCTGGTCGTCGACGGCGGCATTCACTTCCACTAGCGCCCTACTTTCCCGTCCAGCGCGGCGGGCGCCTCTCGAGGAAGGCGGCCACGCCCTCGCGGAAGTCGGCGCTGGTGTACACGGCGCTGATGATGTCCTCGCCCCCGTGGGCCCGGCGCTCGGCCTGGATGCGGCGGATGGCCTCCTTGGAGGCCCAGAGGGTGAGGGGGGCGTGTCCCGCGATCTGCTCGGCCAAGGCACCCGCGCGCGCCTCGATCTGCCCGGCCGGGACGATCTCGTGGACGAAGCCGGCGGCGTGGGCCTCCTCGGCGGACATGAGGCGGGCCGTGAAGATCAGCTCCTTGAGGCGCGAGGGGCCGAAGAGGTCCAGGTAGCGCGAGTACGCCTCCATGGAGAGGCAGTTGCCCAGGGTGCGCGCGATCGGCGCCCCGAAGCGCGATTCCGGCGTGGCGATGCGGATGTCCGCCGCCGCCGCGATGCCGAGGCCCCCGCCCACCGCGAAACCCTGGATCTGGGCGATGACCGGCTTCTTCACGCGCTCGAGCCGGCCGATGCGACGGTCGCCATCCTTCTCGTAGGCGATCCCGTCCGCGGCGGTCTTGAAGGCCCGGAACTGGCTGATGTCGGTCCCGGCCACGAAGGCCTTGCCACCGGCGCCGCGCAGCACGAGCACCCGCACGGCGTCGTCGGTGTCGACTTCCTCGCAGGTCTCGTAGAGGCGCTGGTACATGTTCCAGGTCATGGCGTTGCGCGCCTCGGGGCGGTTGAAGGTCAGGGTGACGATGGGCCCGTCGCGGCTGACGAGCAGTTCGGTCGCGCTCGGATCGGCAGTGGCCACGGGCTACCTCCTCGGATCGAGCTGGGATCGGTCGGCGGATCCGGCGGCCATCACCCCCGGCCGATCGCGCCCGGATGGTACCACCCGGCCGAGGAAGCGTGCTCGCGTCCGCCGGCTGCTCTGCCGAATCGCACGGAGGAACCAGGATGACGACGGCGCTCGACGGCCTTCCGGTGAACGCCCAGACGCCGGTCACGGCCGAACCGTCCTACAGCATGCGCATCGCCGACATCGGCCACGGGTCGACCGTTGCCCCTCCGTATGACGACGGTTATACTCTCGTCATACCGGACGTAGGACGAGGTGGCCAGATGGCGCACACGGCAACGAAGGTGGCCGTCAGCATCCCCCGGCCTCTGTATCAGGCCGTCGAGCGGATTCGGAAGGCCAGTGGCAAGAGCCGCAGCGCCGTCATCCAGGCCGCGCTTCGCTACTGGCTCGACCATCAGGCCCAGGCCGCGCTGGTGCGTGAGTACGAGGCCGGCTACCGGCGCAAGCCCGAGGGGCGCCGCGAGATCGAGGCCGCCGAGGCGGCGGCGGTTCGCCTGCTCTCGACCGAAGACTGGTAGATGCGGCGCGGCGACGTCTGGTGGGCCGAGCTGCCCCCA
>CAZWXA010000347.1:0-4673 GCA_964637755.1 uncultured bacterium
GGGTCACCGCAGTCATCCACCCCGGGGGTTCCGTTCGTGATGCCGAGGTGATCGCCGCCGCCGACGAGCGCGACATCGCGATGGTGACGACGGCTATCCGGCACTTCAGGCACTAGCCCGGATTATTCATGAACGGCGGCAACTGGGACCGGGCGGGTGGCGCGGCGGGCGGGGCGCCCCATGAGGCGAGCCGGGGGACCCCACACCGGGCGGGGGTGGCGAGCCGAATGGGGCTGCCCGCCGCGCCAGGACCCGTCCGCCTCTCGGGTGATCCGTTCATGAATGGTCCGGGCTAGCAGGATGCTGAAAGATCCCCCCGGCCGTTGACGGAGAGAATGGACCGGTATAGTGGTGGAGGGCGAGGCCCCGCACGGGAGCCTCGGGGCTGATGGCGCAGCCCGAGCGGATCTTCGGACTCCGGGAGGTGATCCGGCTGCTGGGTCTCACGGCGCGGCGGGCCGCCCAGCTGCGCCGGCTCGGCGTCCTCCGGGCCGGTGGAGGCTACACCTTCCGCGACCTCGTCGCGATCCGCGTGGCCGGCGAGCTGCTCGATTCCGGAGCGACGGTCCGCCAGATCCGGCAATCGCTCGATGCGCTCAAGCGCCAGGACCCGGACATGGACTCGCCGCTGGCCGAGGTGCGGCTCGTGGTGGACGGGCAGCGGGTCCTGGCCCAGACGGACCGGGTCCGGTTCGATCCTCGTACGGGTCAGACCGTGCTCGCGCTCGACGTCGGCGGCCTCGAGAAGGAGGCTGCCGCCACCTTGGCCATGGGCCTCGTCCGGCCCCTCGCGCCCCCGACGGCCCAGGCAGAGACGTGGTTCGAGCGCGCGTCGAGCTGGGACGAAGATCCGGCTCACTGGGACGACGCGATCGAGGCGTACCGGACGGTCGTGGCGGTCGATCCGAGCTACGCTGCCGCGTGGAACAACCTGGGCCTGCTCCACCATCGCATGGGCCACTACCCGGAGGCCCAGGACGCCTACGAGGCCGCGCTGCGCGCGGAGCCGACGTGCGTCGAGGCGGCCTACAATCTCGGCTCGCTGCTCGAGGATCTCGGCGAGCTGCCCGCCTCGGCCCGCTACTACCGGATGGCGCTCGAGCTGTCTCCGGACTACGCCGACGCCCATTTCAACCTGGCCGGCGTCCTCGGCAAGTCCGGCCGTGACCGCGAGGCGCACGGACACTGGCGCCGCTACCTGCAGCTCGACGCCGACTCCCCCTGGGCCCGCATCGCCCGTTCCCACCTCGAAGATGAATAATGCGCACGCAGTGCGGCCTCCGGTGATCCATCCGTGAGAGTGCTCGTGGTCGGGGGCGGTGGGCGCGAGCATGCCCTCGCCTGGAAGCTTGCCCGGAGCCCGAGGCTCACCGCGCTCTATGCGGCGCCAGGGAATCCGGGGATCGCGCGTTGCGCGACCTGCGTGCCGATCGGGGCCGAGGCGATCGACGAGCTGGCGAGGTTCGCCGAGCGCGAGCGGATCGACCTCACCGTGGTCGGCCCGGAGGCGCCCCTCGTGGCCGGGATCGTCGATCGCTTCGAGGAGCGCGGGCTCGCCATCTTCGGTCCCTCGCGCGCGGCGGCGGAGATCGAGGGCTCGAAGGCCTTCGCGAAGGACCTGATGCATGAGCACGACATTCCCACCGCGGCCTCCAAGTCGTTCGAGGATATGCAGGCAGCGCGCGACTATTGCGAGCAACGCGATCCCAGCGGGCGTCCAACGACGACGTTCCCGCTGGTCGTCAAGGCCAGCGGTCTCGCGGCCGGCAAGGGTGTCACGGTCTGTCTGACGGTCGAGCAGGCAGTTGCGGCGACGCGCGCCGCCGACACGTTCGCGATCACCATCGGCTACGACCGCAGAAAGGTCGTCGTCGAGGAGTTTCTCGAGGGTGAGGAGGCGTCCTTCTTCGCCCTGTCCAACGGCGCCGCCGTGCTTCCCTTCGGCGTGGCGCGGGATCACAAGCGGGCGCTCGACTCAGACGAGGGCCCGAACACGGGTGGCATGGGGGCATACTCGCCGGCGCCGATCGTCGACGAGCGCGTCTCGGCAGAAGTCATGGAGAGGATCGTCCGGCCCACCATCCGGGCGCTCGCGGCGGAAGGTCGGCCGTACCGCGGGCTCCTGTACGTCGGCCTGATGCTCACGGCCGAGGGGCCCAAGGTGGTCGAGTTCAACTGCCGCTTCGGCGATCCGGAATGCCAGGCCGTGCTGATGCGGCTCGAGGACGACCTGCTGCCGCTCCTCCACGCCTGCGCCACCGGTGGCGCGTTGCCGGCGACGGTGCGGTGGGGCGATGGCGCCGCGGTGTGCGTGGTCGCCGCCTCGGGGGGGTACCCCGGCGAGTACCGGACCGGGTTCCCGGTCGCAGGGATCGACGAGGCGGAGCGGGTCCCGGGCGTCGTCGTGTTCCAGGCGGGCACGGCCATGCGCGACGGGCGCCTCGTCACGGCCGGGGGACGGGTGCTCGGCGTCACGGCCACGGCCGAGGATCTTCCGGCTGCCGTCGATCTGGCGTACCGCGGGGTCGATCGTCTGGGCTTCGAGGGAATGCACGTCCGCCGGGACATCGGGCGACGGCCCGGACGTGGAGCGGTCGATTCCGGTGGTCGGCCTGCCTGAGGTTGGCCACGCCCAGGCCCCGCGGGTCTGACGGTGCGGACGCGGGTCCTCCGGGTGGACGCGATGGCCCCGTCGCCCCTGATCATCGCCGAAGCCGTCGCTGCGCTCGCCAGGGCAGAACTCGTCGCGTTCCCCACCGAGACGTTCTACGGGCTCGGCGCGGACGCCCGGAGCCCTGACGCCGTGCGTCGAGTGTTCGAGGTGAAGGGGAGACCGGAGTCGAAGCCGGTCCTGGTGCTCGTCGACTCCGTGGCGATGGCGGAATCGCTGGCGCGGGCCGTGCCGTCTCGAGCGCGCACGCTGATGATCCGCCACTGGCCTGGCCCGCTCACCATTGTATTCGCCGCCGGCGAGACCCTGCCCTCCCGGCTGACGGCCGGAACCGGGACCGTGGGTATGCGAATGCCCGGCCATCCGATCGCGATGGCACTGGTACGGGCACTCGGCGGGCCCGTGACGGCGCCGAGCGCGAATCCGAGCGGGGAGCCGCCCCCCACCACGGCCGAGGAGGTACTGCACGCGTTCGAGGCGAAGATCGAGCTCGTGCTGGACGGCGGGAGGACCGCCGGCGGGCCGCCGTCGACCGTCGTCGACGCGACCGTCGATCCTCCGCGGCTCCTGCGCGCGGGTGCGATCGCATTGTGACCGGCGTCATCCAGGCCGGCGGCAGGAGCACCCGGATGGGCGGGCGCCCCAAGGCCCTGATCGAGGTGGCCGGCCGGCGGATCATCGACCGGGTCATCGAGGCCATCAGCCCGGTCGTCGACGACCTGTTGCTCGTGACCAACACGCCCGAGGCGTATGCCTTTCTCGGCCTCCCGATCGTGCCCGATGCCTATCCCGACCGGGGGTCGCTCGGCGGCATCTACTCCGGGCTCGCGGCGGCCCCGGGGGACGCGGCATTCACGGTGGCGTGCGACATGCCGTTCCTGCACACGGAGATCGTGCGGCTCCTGGTTCGCCGCGCGCCCGAGGCCGACGTGGTGATCCCCCGCGTGGAAGGCCAGCTCGAGACGCTCCACGCCGTCTACGGCAAGGCCTGTCTCGGGCCCATGGAGGAGCGCCTGCTCGCCGGACAGCTGAAGATCGTGGGGTTCTTCGATCGCGTCCGCGTGCTGGAGATCCCGGAAACCGCGTTCACCCCGTACCGCGCGCCCAAGGTGGCCTTCATGAACGTCAATACCCCGCAGGATCTCGACCTGGCCCGCCGCGTCGCCGAGGAACTCGGATAACGTGAGCGCCCACGTCGACGACCTCGGGATCGGATCGATCCAGGACATCAACGCGCTGCCGGCCGAGGTGCGTACGGCCCTCTACGGGCGCCTCGTCCCCGACGAGCTGCTGGCGCGGCTTGGAATCCGTCGCGATGCGCTGACGGGCGCCCGCGGCGCGCGCCTCTTTCGGGTGACCGCACCGGCGGGTCAGCCATGGGCCCGCGTCGAGGTGCGCGCCTCGCCGGAGGACCGCGATCCGACCCTGCTCGTCGACGTCGAGATGCCGCCCTTCTCCGTGCCCGACCTCGCCTTCGTCCAGATCAACGATCCCGCGTCCCCACGCTATGCGATCGACCGCGATCCCGACGGCCAGGACACGCTGTACGGCACGCTGTCCCGCAACCTCGCCGAGGAAGCGCGCGCCCTCTCCGCCGGCCTGGCACCCGGACAGGTCCGGCGCGGGCTCCGCCTCCTGCGGGCGGTGCTCGCCTCGATGGACGACTTCTGCCGGATGCTGGGGGGGGAGTTCTACCTCATCGAGCCGCTCTTCTACCACTCGGCGATCCTCTACGAGCGCGGAGGCTGCGGGTACCTGATGGGACGCGAGCAGATGGAAGACATCCACCGCGGCTTCGCCGAGGACGGGCCGCTGGCGCGCCGCCTCGACGGCTCGACCCCGTTTCGCCAGCCGGGGTTCGAGGAGACCGTTCGCGGCCGGAGCTGGGCGATCGCCGACGGTGTCCTCGGTACACCGTTCGGCGGCGTGAAGATGTACAGGGCGGTCGGCCGGTCGGCGAACGTCTGCTCCTTCCCCGGCGGCGTATATTAGTGCCGGATCA
>CAZWXA010000348.1:0-4671 GCA_964637755.1 uncultured bacterium
GCTTCTCCACACCCTGGTAACCGAGCCTCCACCCGTGGAGACCCGGGGCGCCCAGGCCCGCCGCCCGCTCCAGGCAGGCGGGCCCGGTGGTAGCGGGCCCCCGGGGGCTCCGGTAGACTATCCACCTCAGGAGGACCCGCCGGATGCCGCAACCCCCGTGGCTCCGCATCGAAGGAGCGCGGCAGAACAACCTGAAGAACGTCTCGCTGAGCATCCCGCACGACCGGGTCACGGTCATCACCGGGGTCTCGGGCTCCGGGAAGTCCTCGCTCGCGTTCGACACGATCTTCGCCGAGGGGCAGTGGCGATACATCGAATCGCTGTCCTCGTACGCGCGCATGTTCCTCGATCGGGTCGACCGGCCGGACGTGGACCGGATCGAGCACATCCGCCCGTCGATCGCCCTCGAGCAGAAGAACCCGGTCCGGACCGCCCGCTCGACCGTGGGAACGGCGACCGAGATCCACGACTCCCTGCGCCTCCTCTACGCCAAGATCGGCCGCGTCCATTGTCCGCGCTGCGGCGTCCTCGTGGGGTGGCACTCCGCCGAGGGGATCGTCGACGCGCTCCTCGCGGAGGACGCCGGCGCGCGGGCCCTGATCGGCTTCCCCGCGCCGGTGCCCGCCGGGGCCGATCCCGCCCGCTTCTGGTCCGATCTCACGCGGCGCGGCTTCGCCCGGGTCGCCATCGACGGCTCCGTGCTCGACCTCTCACCGCCTCCGGCCGCGCCGCTCGCGGGCCTCCGCGAGGTGACCGTCGTCCTCGACCGCCTGGTCCTCGATCCCGGCCACCGCACGCGCCTCGCCGAGTCGGTCGAGACGGCGCTGCTCGAGGGCGCGGGACGGCTCTGGGTCGACGTCGCAGGCCGCGGGCCCCGGGTCTTCACCCGCGAGCTCCGCTGCGCCGCCTGCGACATCCGGGTCGAGCGCCCGCAGCCGCTGCTCTTCTCCTTCAACCACCCGCTCGGCGCGTGCCCGGAGTGCAAGGGCTTCGGCAACATCCTGCGCTACGACGAGCGGCTCGTCATCCCGGATCCGGCGCGGAGTCTGGCGGCCGGCGCGGTCGAGCCGTGGACCTCGCCGTCGGGCACGCGGTACCAGCGGCAGCTCCTCCGGGCCGCGAAGCGGCACCGGATCGACGTCACCGCGCCCTACCAGACGCTGCCGGCGGCGGAGCGCGCGATCGTCCACGAGGGCGATGGGACGTTTCCCGGCGTCCGCGGCTTCTTCGAGGAAGTGGAGGGCTACCGATACAAGCTGCACGTGCGGGTCTTCCTCTCACGATACCGGAGCCAGTTCCCATGCCCCACCTGCCACGGCGCGCGGCTCAAGCCGGAGGCCCTGGCCGTCAAGGTGGGCGGGTACACGATCGCGGCCCTGACGGCGCTCACGATCGAGGAGGCCGCGCGCGTCGTCGCCGACTTCCCGCTCTCCGACTTCGAGCGCGCCGTCGCCGGTGAGATCCTCCGCCAGCTCGAGGCCAAGCTCGGCGTCCTCCTGCGCCTGGGCCTCGGGTACCTCACGCTCGCGCGGCAGACGCGGACGCTCTCCGGCGGCGAGGCGCAGCGCGTCAATCTCGCCAACCAGCTCGGCTCCCAGCTCGTCGGCACCCTCTACGTCCTCGACGAGCCGTCGATCGGCCTCCACGCCCGGGACACCGCGCGCCTGGCCGACCTCTGCGGCGAGCTGGCGCGGGCCGGCAACACGGTCGTGATCGTCGAGCACGACCGGAGCTTCATCGAGTCCGCCGACTACGTCGTGGAGGTCGGGCCGGGGTCCGGCGAGCGGGGCGGCGAGATCGTCTTCGCGGGCTCGCTCCGCGACTTCATGGCGGACACACGCTCGCTCACCGCCCGCTACCTCACGGAACGCGAGACGATCCCGCTGCCGCCGGCGCGCCGCGAGGGCCGGCGTCACCTCGTCCTGACCGGGGCGCGCCAGCACAACCTCAAGGACCTGACGCTCCGGGTCCCGCTCCAGACGCTGACGGTCGTCAGCGGGGTCTCGGGCTCGGGCAAGTCTACTCTGGTCCACGACACGCTGTACCGGGCGGTCGCTCGCGCGTTCAAGGTCGAGCTCGTCGAGCCCGGCGCCCACGACGCGCTCCTCGGCCTCGAGTACCTGAAGGGGGTGCGCCTGATCGACCAGCAGCCGATCGGGCGCACGCCCCGCTCGAACCCGGTCACCTACATCAAGGCGTTCGACGAGATCCGGAAGCTCTTCGCCGCGCTGCCCCGCGCCCAGGCACTCGGGCTGCCGGCCGGCTCGTTCTCGTTCAACGTGCCCGGCGGGCGCTGCGAGACCTGTCAGGGGGACGGGCTCCAGAAGCTCGAGATGTACTTCTTCGAGGACATCTATGTGACGTGCCAGGCGTGCGAAGGGCGCCGCTACCGTCCGCAGGTGCTGCAGGTGGCCTACCGCGGCCGCAGCATCAGCCAGGTGCTGGACACGACCGTCGACGAGGCCCTGGAGCTGTTCGCCACGCAGGCGCCGATCGCGCGGCGCCTCGGCGCGCTCCGCGAGGTCGGCCTCGGCTACCTGCGGCTCGGCCAGCCGGCGACGACGCTGTCGGGCGGGGAGGCGCAGCGCCTCAAGATCGCCGCCGAGCTGGGCGCGCGCCCGGCGACGGACTTCCTCTACGTGCTCGACGAGCCCACCACGGGGCTCCACCTGCACGACGTGCGAAAGCTGCTCGCGGTCCTGCACCGCCTGGTCGACGCGGGCAACACCGTGGTCGTCGTCGAGCACCACCTCGACGTGATCAAGTGCGCCGACTGGGTCGTGGACCTCGGGCCCGAGGGAGGCGACGCGGGCGGCGAGATCATCGCCGAGGGCCCTCCCGAGGCCATCGCGCAGGCGGCGGGCTCCTACACCGGCAAGTTCCTGGACGACCTGCTGCGGCGGCACCGCGGATGAACTTCCACCACGTCGTCGAGGCCCTGGGCATCCTGATGTTCGGCCTGATCTTCTACTCGTACGCGTACCGGGGCTTCGCCCGCACTCCCGCCGTCGCCCGCTACCGCGCGCTCCTGACGGGGCTCGCCTTCGGCGCGCTGACGGTGCTGCTCATGATCGTGCGGATCCAGGTCGAGCCCGGCGTGGCCATGGACGCCCGCCACATCCCGGTGGCGCTGATCGGCCTGTTCGAGGGCGCGGCCGCGGGTCTCGGCGCGGCGGGCGTCGCGGCGCTCTACCGTGCGTGGATGGGCGGCCCGGGGGCGATCCCGGGCATGCTGGCGCTCCTCGGCGTCGGGCTCGCCGCCGGCGTGGTGCGCCGCCGCGCGCTCCGGCAGGGCGGCGTGGGGTTCGTACACTCCGCCCAGCTCGCGGGCGTCACCTATGTGCTCACGCTGGTGTCCTTCTTCTCGCTCGGCGCCCGGGGACGACACCTGTTCGCGGAGCAGTGGTGGGAACTTCTGCTCGCGGACGCCGTCGGCATCGGGCTCGGCGCGGCGCTGTTCGTGGACGTGGTCGAGCGGGAACGGCGGGACGCCGCCGAGCGGGAGGCGGCCGCGCTGAAATCCGTCGCGACGCTGGCGAACGCGGCGGCTCACGAGATCAACAACCCCCTCACCGCGGTCGTCGGCCACCTCGACCTCCTGTCCCAGCGCCTCCCGCCGGGAACGCGGGAAGCCGAGTGGGTCAGGCGCAGCAAGGAAGCGAGCCTCCGGATCGCCGAGATCGTCACCCGGATGCGGAGGATCACGCGCCTGGAGACCATGGACTCCCCCGACCATCTCCCCCCGATCCTCGACATCGAGAAGTCGTCGGCCACCCCCTCACCGGAGGAGCGTCGATGAACACGCTCCGGGACCGGTACTGCATCGCCGGCGTGGGCGAGACCGAGTACTCGCGCGACTCGGGCCGGACGACCCGCGCCATGGCCGTGGAAGCCGTCCGCAGCGCGATGCTCGACGCCGGCCTGCGGGCCGCGGACGTGGACGGCATGATGAGCTACCAGAACGGCGACTCGACGCCGTCCCCCTGGGTCGCCCCCGACCTCGGCATCCGCCTGAACTTCTACATGGACGTGGTCGGCGGCGGGTCATCGACGGAGGCGCTGATCGGGCTCGCGATGGGCGCCATCGAGGCGGGGATGTGCCGCACGGTGGCGATCTTCCGGTCGATGAACGGCCGGAGCGAGGTCCGCATCGGCGGCACCGGAGTCCGCGCGGCCCAGCCGGTCCGCGGACTCGACCTCGCCCAGCGCCCGTGGGGCATGACGAGCGCGGGACAGAACTTCGCGATGACCTTCATGCGCCACATGTACGAGTACGGGACGACCTCCGAGCAGGTCGCCCACGTCCGGGTTGCCCACAGCGCGCACGCGTCGCAGAATCCGAAGGCCCTCCTGAGGGAGCGGGTGACCGTGGCGGACGTCGTGGGCTCGCGCTGGATCGTCAAGCCGCTCCACCTGCTGGACTGCTGTCTCGAGACCGACAACGCCACGTGCCTGATCGTGACGTCGGCCGAGCGCGCGCGGGACCTGCGACAGCGGCTCGTCTACATCATGGGCGCCGCCGGGCGCACCTCGAAGCCGCGCACGGACTTCCACTGGGCGCACGGTCCCATCACCCGGGTCGCCGGGTATCACGCCAAGGAGATCGTCTTCGGCCAGGCCGGGATCGCGCCGGAGAACGTCGACCTCACCGGCTCGTACGACGCGTTCACC
>CAZWXA010000349.1:0-4641 GCA_964637755.1 uncultured bacterium
CCCGAACTCTACACGTACATGGCGCGTCGCTTCGGGACGACCACACCGGGCCAGATTATCCTCGATCGCCGGATCGGTCCGCGCCGGTACCCTGCAGCACCCCGCGCCCTCGAGGAGGAGCGCCGGCGCCGAGCACGTCGCGGCCGGCCGGAGATCGACGTGGAACTCGAATCGCACGGCTGGGTCATCGTGCGTTGAGCACACCGCGCGCCCCTCACGGCTCGGCCGGCAAGCGGCTGCGGCGACCGGCGCCTGACCGCCTACCGGCTGATCACCCCGCACGCGATGCGCGGTCCGGCGTTCCCCGACGGGTCCGTCCGCTCGTCGTCGGCTTTGGCGTGGATGACCAGGGCGGTCCCGGTCGGCGGAAAGAGCGAGTGCGAGTTCACAGGAGAGCCAAGCGTCACGTCCCGGACGACCACCTCGGTATCGACCGTCCCGTCTCCGGCCGCAACGATGTTCTGGAGGTCTCCCGCGTGCCACCCGTCGGGATTCTGCCGCCCGTGCTTCCTCACCTCCGGATTGAAGTGGCCCCCGGCCGAGTCGAAGGTAGGCGGGTCGCACCGGCCCACGGCGTGGACGTGGAACCCGTGGAGGCCCGGCGGGAGTTTCGAGAGCCGCAGCGCGATCCTGACGCCGTCGGAGTCGTCCGTCAGCGTCGCCGTACCGATCACCTCGGCCGCCGGGTTGCGCATCTCCGCTCGAGCCATCTGGGCGCGCGCCTGTTGCGGAGCGAGCACCCCGGCCGCGAGCACGACAAACACGGCGAAGCCCAGGAACGGCAGCGTCACGATTCGATAGGGTGTTCCGCGCGTCATCTCCATCCCTCCTGTGTGAGGCGGACCGTCTGGAAGCTCGGGGTCGATCCAGCATCCGTGCCGTTGGCCAGCGGTGAGGACCTTCGAGGGAAGTCGCGGTATCGCACGATCCTCGATCCCCGGACCAGGAGGCGCGAACGTAGTCACACGAGAACTGTCAGCCCGGTCCCGGGCGTTGTCAAGTGACGCGGGTCGACCGACGGTCGTGCCTCAATTTGACACATCCCTCACGGACCCAAACCCAAACTGAGACACTACCGGGTCGACCCGCCACAGCCGTTGGAGCGCGCAGCCCCCGGGTCGGCAGGCCCCGGATGCGTACGCGGCTGGTCAGGAGCATCGGATCACCGGGCGACGTCATCGAAAGGGCAAGTGTCACACACCACATCGAGGAGGCACGCCATGGCAAGCAAGATCGTCGAGGAGCTCCGCAACCGAGCCGACGCGGGATGGGCGAGACTCAAGAATCAGCTCGAGGGCATGGAACCCTACATGGACCGGTCCGACGCGCCGGGTCAGTTCACGACGCGTGAGGTGCTGGCGCATCTCCTGGGCGAACCGGGACGGAAGCCCACCGCGTTCCTCGAGCGGTTCGCCCACCACGACCTGCCGGCGTCCGAGGTGAGCCCGGGCCAGACCCAGGTGACTGCCGAGCGGCGAGCCATGACGCTCCAGCAGTTCCTGGACGCGATCGACGCCCAGCGCCGAGAGGTCTTTGCCTACCTCGAGGGGCTGTCCGAGGCCGACCTCGATCGGAAGGCGCGGATCCCGTTCTTGAAGCAGGCCCTGGGGACCGACGAGGTCCCGATTCCCGTGTACGTCGGCGTGATCTACGACTTCCACTGGAACGACCATGCGGGCCAGCTGACCAAGATCCGCAAGGCGGTGGGCCTGCCCGACGCGAGTTGAGAGGGCGCGAAGAAATCTACGGGAGGAGAGGCGCGCATGGCCAGGACGATCCAGCAGGCAGTGACGCTCGAGGCATCTCCGGACGAGCTGTTCGACATCTACGTGGATTCGAAGAAACACTCCGCCGCGACCGGGGGAAAGGCCACCATCGGCAGGAAGGTGGGCACGGCCTATTCCGCGCACGATGGCTACATCACCGGCCGGACGCTGGCGATCGTGCCCGGCCGCATGATCGTCCAGTCGTGGCGCGGCTCGGACTGGAAGGAGAGCGACCTCGACTCCATCCTGATCCTGACGTTCAGCACGGCCGCCGGTGGAGGCCGGATCACGCTCACGCACGCCAACCTGCCAGACAGCCAGGCCGACGGGATCAAGAAGGGGTGGACGGAGTACTACTGGAGGCCGTGGAAGGCCTACCTGAAGACGCGATGACGCGCCGCGCTGGCACAACCGGGCCTTGACACGGGTGCCCTCGCCCCGTACGCTCCCCCCGTCGAGGACACCGCCAGGCTCGAGGAACTCCGGCACCCCCAGGAGCATCCCGCTTCTTCGGCTCGATCTGCGGGGGCACCTCTCATGCGGATCCTGGGAGACGTGGTCGCTCCGCGGTGGGCTCCCGCACCTGGTACGGGACGTGATCGGTGCCAGAACCGGAAGGGGACCAGCCAGAACCGGAAGGGGACCAGGATGATACCGGCCAGCTTCGAGTACCACGCTCCTCGTTCGATCACCGAGGCGACTGACCTCCTCGTCAAGCTCGGTGAGGACGCCAAGGTCCTCGCCGGGGGACAGAGCCTGATCCCCCTCATGAAGCTCCGGCTTGCCGCGCCGCAACACGTCATCGACATCAACGGGGTTCCCGGGCTCGCGTACATCCGTGAGGCCGACGGCTTCCTCCGGATCGGCGCGCTCGCGCGGGAGTCGGACCTCGAGGAATCGGACCTCATCCGGACCAGGTACCCGCTCCTCTTCGACACGTGCCGGGTCGTCGCCGACCCCCTCGTGCGGAACCTCGCCACCGTCGGCGGCAACCTCGCCCACGCCGATCCCGCCAACGACCATCCGGCGACCATGCTCGCCCTCGGGGCCGAGGTGGTGGCCGTGGGCCGAGGGGGCGAGCGCCGCATCCCCGTCGCCTCGTTCTTCACCGGTCCGTTCACCACCGCCCTGGGCGCGGGGGAGATCCTCGTGGAAATCCGGATCCCGATCCCGCCGCCCCGCAGCGGCGGCGCCTACGTCAAGCTCGAGCGGAAGGTCGGCGACTTCGCGACGGCCGGGGTGGCGGTTCAGGTCGCGCTCGACGCGGACGGCACGTGCGCTCGGGCCGGCATCGGCCTCACGAACGTCGGCTCGACCCCGATCCGGGCGGAGGGTGCCGAGGCAGCGCTCCGAGGCAACCGGCTCGACGACCGGACGATCCAGCGCGCGGCCCGGCTCGCGGCCGAGGCATCGGACCCCTCGGCGGACCTTCGCGGCTCCGTCGAGTACAAGAAGGACATGGTGCGAGTCTTGACAGCCCGGGCGCTCCGGAAGGCGCTCGAACGCGCCGGCGGGGGGCGGTGAGGACGATGCTGGTCAGGGTGGCCATCAACGGCGAGAAACACGAGGCCGAGGTCGAGCCGCGGCTCCTGCTCGTGCACCTGATCCGGGAGGTGTTCCGGCTGACGGGGACCCATATCGGCTGCGATACGACCCACTGCGGAGCCTGCACCGTCCTCCTCGACGGGCGGGCGGTCAAGTCCTGCACGATCTTCGCCGTCCAGGCCGACGGCAAGGAGATCATGACGGTCGAAGGGCTGGAGCAGAACGGGACGCTCCATCCGCTCCAGCAGGGCTTCATGGACGAGCACGGGCTGCAGTGCGGGTTCTGCACGCCGGGGATGCTGATGACGAGCTACGCGTTCCTGAAGAAGCATCCGGCGCCGGCGGAAGACGAGATCCGGTGGGCGATCTCGGGCAACCTCTGCCGCTGCACGGGCTACGTCAACATCGTCAAGGCCATCCAGTCCGCGGCGGCCACGCTCTCGCAGGGAGGCGCATGATGGCGCTCAGAACCTCGCCCGAGGTCGGAGGGATGGGACACTCGCTGAAGCGCAAGGAGGACCCGCGCTTCATCCGCGGCAAGGGCAACTACGTCGACGACATGCAGCTCCCGGGGATGCTGTACCTCGACATCGTGCGGAGCCCCTTCGCCCACGCGCTGATCAAGAAGATCGACGCCACGAAGGCGCTGGCCGTCCCGGGTGTGCTCGCCGTCATCACGGGCCAGGACCTGGCCAAGTACAATCTGCACTGGATGCCGACGCTCATGTCGGACACCCAGATGGTCCTTCCCGTCGAGAAGGTGATGTACCAGGCGCAGGAGGTGGCCGCGGTCCTCGCGACGAGCCGGTACGCGGCCGCCGATGGCGCGGCGGCGGTCACCGTGGAGTACGAGCCCCTGCCGGTCGTCGTCGATCCCCGGAAGGCGCTCGAGCCGGGCGCGCCGGTGCTCCGCACCGACAAGAAGGACAAGACGGACAACCGCATCTGGCACTGGGAGTGGGGCGACCGGGCCGCCACCGACGGCGCCTTCGCCGCCGCCGACGTGACGGTCAAGGAGGACATCTACATCCCGCGCATCCACGTCGCTTCGATCGAGACGTGCGGCTGCATCGCGTCCTTCGACAAGATCGACGGCAAGCTGACCGTCTGGATGACGACGCAGGCGCCTCACGCGATCCGCACGGTGTTCGCGCTCGTGGCGGGCCACGTCGGACTCGCCGAGCACAAGATCCGGATCATCGCGCCAGACATCGGGGGCGGCTTCGGAGGCAAGGTGCCCGTCTACCCCGGGTATGTGATCGCCGTCGCCGCGTCGGTGCTGACGGGCAAGCCGGTCAAGTGGATCGAGGACCGGATGGAGAACCTCCAG
>CAZWXA010000350.1:0-4627 GCA_964637755.1 uncultured bacterium
CCCGCCGCGACAGGACCCGTCCGCCTCTCGGGTGATCCGTTCATGAATGGTCCGGACTAGGCGGACGGACGAGCCGGAGTGGTCTGGGAGAAATCGCGGAAGCCAGCTCGGGAGACGATCGTCGTCCCCGACGACTTTCCATCCGTGTTCGCGGGGACTCCTGCCCACGAGCGCGCGAAGGCGGTCGGCGACGTGCGCGTCTTCACCGAGCGCGGGGCGGATGACGAGGCGGAATTGATCCGCCGGATCGACCGCGCGGGGATCGCGATCAACATCCGCGCGCACGCGAAGTTCACCGAGGCCGTCTTCGCGCACTGCCCGACCCTCCGGATAGTCTCGATCTGGGGCACCGGCACCGACAACGTCGACCTCGACGCCGCGGGCCGGCACCGCGTCACCGTGGCGAACACGCCCGGCGTCAACGCGTTCGCGGTGGCCGAGCACACCCTCGCGCTGATGCTGGCGGCCGCGCGCCGCATCCCCCAGATCGATCGGGAGATGCGCGGCGGCGCCTGGCCGCGCGAGCCGATCACGCAGCTCTTCGGCAAGACTCTCGGCGTGTTCGGGCTCGGCCGGATCGGCGCGCGCGTGGCCGCGCTGGGCATGGGGCTCGGGATGACGGTGCTCCCGTGGAGCGCGCGCCAGGGGGACGCCCTGGCGAAGGCGCACATCCTGGCCGCGTCGGACATCGTGACGCTGCACCTCCGGCTGTCGCCGGAGACGCGGGGATTCCTCGGCCCGAAGGAGCTGGCCTCCATGAAGCCGGCGGCGATCCTCGTCAACACGGCGCGCGGGGCGCTCATCGAGCGCGACGCGCTCCTCGAGGCCCTCCGGTCGCGACGGATCGCGGTGGCGGGGCTCGACGTCTTCCACGACGAGCCCCTCAAGCCGGCCGACGCGATCCTGGGGCTTCCGAACGTGGTCCTCTCGCCCCACAACGCGGGCCAGACACCCGAGGTCATCCGCGACGGCCTCCTCCGCGCGGTCGACAACGTCGAGAACTTCCTCGCCGGCCGGCCCACCGACCTCGTCGTTCAGCCGATGCCCCCCAAGGCCTGAGAGCGCGTCAAGACAACCGGTGGGGGGGGTCGGGGAGGAGCGGCGCTCGCTCCCCCCGACCTTGATCGAGGAGCGGCCGGCTACCGGCGGCGGGCGTCGCGCAGCATCTCGATCAGGACCACGCGCGCGTCCTCGGCGCTCCGCACCTCGCGCGGGAAGGCGAGGCGGGTGCTGTAGAGCCGCCCACCGCCCCTGATCCGGAGCTTGAAGCCGAGCCGGTCCACCGCGACCATGGATGCCTCGTCGGCCTCGGCACCCGCGAGGACCCTGGCGAAGGTGACGAGGGCGTCGCCGTGGTCGCGATTCATGTGCTCGAGGATCCCGGCCGCCGCAGCGGCGAGCGGATCGGGCCGCGCAGCCAGGTAGTCGTCGGCGCTGACCCAGTCCATCGCGGCGAAGCCGCCCACGACGTAGATGTCGTGGATCTCCAGGCGGCGGAACGCGAAGTCCCCGAAGTCGACCCAGTACTTCGCGTTCGCGTGCTGCGAGAGATACGCCGCCCGCACGGCCTCGAGATCCGCTTCCGGGACCCGGACCACCTCGCCCATCAGGGTCACGCGTCCCGCCGCCAGCGGATCGCCGGCCGCCGCCTCGGCAACGAGCAGGCTCGCGCGCGGGTCGGCTTCGAGGTTCTGCGTGTGCATGGCCATCGTGCTGATCAGGAAAGTCGGGCGCCCGAGCTCGTCGAGCGCGTACGGCATGATCGAGCCGAACGGGTGGCCGGGATGCCGTCGCGAGAGCGTCGACAGCGTGCCGGCGCGCCCGAGATGGACGAGCGTGCGGGCGCGCTCGGCAAAGGTGGGCTCGGGAGGGGGCGGCGCATCAGGGGGTGGCGCGGGTCCGGCGTGCCGACTCACCCCCGCATGCTATCACTCCAGGGTGAAGGCCGAGAAGTGGTGCCCCTCGACGACGCCGGCTCCGACGCGCCGCGCCGACGCCGCGCCGCCGTCCGGTCCGAGGGCCCGGTCCGCGATCATGACGTAGCCTCCGCGGGCGACCTCGACGTACTGCTCGAGCCGGCGCGTGCCATCCGGGAGCACGACGACCGGCCGACCGAGATAGAAGGCGAGGACCAGCTCAGGCACCTCCACCGCGTAGAGCGGCGCCGGCGCGTTCGCCAGGATCCGGCTGACGTCCCGCAGGTCGGTGGCCGCGTTGTGACGGGTGCCTGCCAGGACCTGCGCCGCGACGAGCCCGCCCGCGACGGCGACCCACACCGCCGCGAAGACGGCGCGCGAGCGCCCGAAGGGGAGCCGGGTCCACCACCAGGCGATCAGGGCGGCCAGCGGCGGACAGAGCGGCAGGTAGTAGCGCATCCGCTGCTGCGCCGACACGCCGATCGCGAGAAACACGACCGCGCCCCAGATCAGCAGCAGGAGCTGGCCGCGACCCCGCTCTCGACCGGCCGACCGCGCGCCGCTCCAGACCGCACAGGGCAGGAGCACCGCCCACGGCAGGACAACCGTCAGCGTCTGGCCGACGGGCTCGGTGAGCGCGCGCCAGCCGGGCCCGGCGAAGGGCAGGTACCAGCGCAGCATGTCGGTCGCCACCACGTCCCGGTCGAACGCCTCGCGTCCCGCGCCGAGGATCCACCAGGACCCGAGCGAGAGGAGAAGGAACAGGATTCCCCCGACCGATCCGAGCCGGCGCCATCCGGAGGGGCCGTGGGTCACGAACGCGTAGACGATGACCACGGCCAGGGGCAGCAGGCCGGCCGGGCCCTTGGTCCAGAAGGCGGCCGCGACGAGGGCGTAGAACAGGGGACGCGCGGCCCGATGCCCGTCGAACTCGGCCGCCACGAACGCGGCCATCCCGGCCGTGAAGGCGAGGCAGAGCGTCATGTCGGGCATGGGAACCCGCGCCAGCGTGAAGACCCCATAGGTGGTCACGGCGACGAGACCCGCGAGGAATCCCGTGCCGCGGTCGAAGAGCCGTCCCGCGATCCAGGACGTCACGAGCACGACACCGGTGGCCGCGATCAGCGACGGGACGGCGGCGGTCGTCTGGGTCACCACTCCGCCGGGCCAGGACGCGAGCGCAACGAGCCAGGCATAGAGCGGGGGCTTGTTCAGGTACACGGCGCCGTTCAGGCGAGGCCGGAGCCAGTCCCCTCGCGCGAGGATGTCGCGCGCCAGCATGGGGAACCGGGTCTCGTCGTTGGTCGAGAGGATCCTCGAGCCCAGGTCGAAGAAGAGCAGAACGATCGTGACGGGCAGGAGCGCCGCAAACCACCGGCGCCGATCGCTCACGGGCGCACGGCCCCGCGGGGGCTGCCGCGCCTCCGCGGCCTCGCTGGCTCCCTCAGGCGAACCGGCCGCTGCGGGCACGGGCTACGGGCGCAGCGCGTCCCGGAGCACCTCGGCCGGATGCCGGGCGCGACGATGCGCGAGATGCTCGATCTGCTGGCGGCACGAGATACCGGGCGCGACGATCTCGACGTCGGGCGGAGCTGCTCGGACCGCGGGGGCGAGGCGCCGCTCACCGAGACTGACCGAGAGGTCGTAGTGCTCCCGCTCGAATCCGAACGACCCGGCCATGCCGCAGCAGCCCGAATCCACCTCCGACACCTCGAAGCCGGCCCACCTGAGCACGGCGACGGTCGGCGCCGTCCCGACGAGCGCCTTCTGATGGCAGTGGCCGTGAAGCAGGGCCTTGCGGCCGTGGGGCGCGAAGGCGAGCGTGAGCCCGCGCTCGCGCTCGCGCTGGAGGAATTCCTCGAGCAGGAGGCTCCGCGAGGCCACGGCCCGGGCCGCATCGGTCCGCAGGAGATCCACGTACTCGTCGCGCAGCGTCAGCAGGCACGACGGCTCGAGCCCGAGGATGGGGATCCCGTCCTCCGCGTACGAGCGCAGCCGGTCGACGTTCCAGGCCGCGTGCTCGCGCGCCTGGCGCAGCATGCCTTTCGAGATCAGCGGCCGCCCGCAGCACTTGCGGTCGACGAGCACCACCCGGTAGCCGCCGGTTTCGAGCAGCTCGACGGCGGCCCGCCCGATCCCCGGCTCGTTGTAGGTGACGAACGTGTCGTGGAACAGGACGACGTCGCCTCGCGGCGCCGCTCCCCGAGCGGGTCGCCGGGCGAACCAGTCGGCGAAGGTCTCGCGCGCGAGCCGGGGAAGCGGGCGGCGGCGGTCGATGCCGAGCACCCGCTCCAGGAGCCAGCGGTTGGGACCGAAGGCCGCGAGCCAGTTCGCGAAGGGGGCGACCCTCGAGCCGGCGCGGCTCACCGACGCGATCCGCCCGAACAGGCGGTTCCGGAGGGGCAGGCCGTTGGCGGCGTGGTAGTGCGCGAGGAACTCGTACTTGAGCTTGGCCATGTCCACGTTCGCCGGGCATTCCGCCTTGCAGCCCTTGCACTCCAGGCAGAGGTCCATCACGTCGTAGAGCCGCCTGCCCGTGAAGTCCGACGCCGGGACCGTGCCCGACAGCACGGCCCGGAGCGCGTTGGCCGGCCGCGAGTCGAGTGCTCCTCGTCCCGGGTCGCCATGTACGAGGGGCACATGGTGCCCTCGAGCGTCTTCCGGCAGACCCCGACGCCGTTACACATCTCGACGGCCGCGGCGAAGCCCCC
>CAZWXA010000351.1:0-4627 GCA_964637755.1 uncultured bacterium
GTGGCCACCGTGAAGGTCGGCAACGCCTACCGGGCGGCGGCCCTCGTGAAGGGCGGCGAGGAAGCCGTCGGCGGCGTCGTCGTCGCCCGCTACGGCGTCAGCACGGTCGACGTCATCAACCGGGTCAAGGAGAAAATCGCCGCGCTGCAGGCCGGGCTGCCACGGGGCGTCACGATCGTGCCCTTCTACGATCGGTCGGCGCTCATCGAGCGGGCGGTGCACACGCTCAAGCGCGCGCTGATCGAGGAGACGGTCGTCGTCACGCTCGTCAACGTCCTGTTCCTGCTCCACGTCCGCTCGGTCCTGATCGTCACCATTCCGCTCCCGCTGGCGGTGCTCACCGCGTTCCTGTTCATGCGCTATCTCGGGATCACGTCCAACATCATGTCGCTGGCGGGCATCGCCATCGCCATCGGCGTGCTGGTGGACGCGGCCATCGTGGTGACCGAGAACGCGTTCCGGTTCATGGAGAAGCGCGGGGTGAATCCGCGCGATCGCCGGGCGGTTCTGGCGACCGTCCACGATGCGACCCTCCTGGTCGGACGCCCGATCTTCTTCTCGATGGCCATCATCATCCTGGCGTTCATCCCGGTGTTCGCCCTGACCGGGCAGGAGGGCAAGCTCTTCCACCCCTTGGCCTTCACGAAGACCTTCGCCATGACGGGCGCCACGATCCTCTCGGTGACGCTGGTGCCGGTGCTCTGCAGCCTCCTGATCGGTGGGAAGATCCGGGGGGAGGAACACAACCCCATCATGCGCCCGCTCGTCTGGGCCTACCGTCCCGTGCTGGCGTGGGCCCTCCGCCACCGGATCTCGACGCTCGGTGTGGCGGTGCTGGTGCTCGGCGGCGCGCTGGCCCTCGTGCCGCGCATCGGCTCCGAGTTCATGCCGCCCCTCAACGAGGGAGACCTGATGTTCATGCCGGTCACGGACCCCGCCATCTCGCTGCCCCAGGCCGTCGAGATCACGAAGAAGCAGAACGAGGCGATTCAGCGGACCCCGGAGGTCGCCTCGGTGGTGGCCAAGATCGCGCGGGCCGACACGTCGACCGACCCGGCCCCGGTGAACATGACGGAAACGATCATCGGCCTAAAGCCCGAGGCGCGGTGGCGGCCCGGGATGACGCGGGAAAAGCTGATCGGCGAGCTGGACCAGGCGACCACGATGCCGGGCGTGTCGAACATCTGGACCCAGCCGATCATCAACCGGATCAACATGCTGACGACGGGGATCCGGTCGGAGGTCGGCGTGAAGGTCTTCGGCAACGACCTCGCGGTGCTCCAGGAACGGGCGCGGACCGTCGCCGAGGTGTTGCGGACGATTCCCGGGGCGGTGGACGTCTACCCGGAGCAGGTCACCGGCGCCCCCTACCTCGACATCCGCCCCAACCGGGAGGCCGCGGCGCGCTACGGCATCACCGTGGGCGCGATCCTGGACGTGATCGAGACGGCGGTCGGCGAGACGAACCTCACTCTGACCGTCGAGGGCCGCCAGCGCTTCCCGATCCGGGTCCGGTATGCGCCGCAGTTCCGGTCGGACCCGCTGGCCCTGGCGAGCGTGCTCGTCAGCGCGCCCACCGGCACCCAGGTGCCCTTGGGGCAGCTGGCGGACATTCGGCCGGTCGCCGGGCCCGCGATGATCTCGAGCGAGAACGGGCTCCTGGTCGTGAGCGTGCTCCTCAATGTCCGCGGCCGTGACGTCGGGAGCTTCGTCGAGGAGGCGCGGCGGGCCGTCGGGGAGCGGGTCAGGCTCCCGCAGGGATCCTATATCGAGTGGAGCGGCCAGTACGAAAACGAGATCCGGGCCCGCCAGCGCCTGCAGATCGTCATCCCGGTCGTCCTGGTCGTGATCTTCATCCTGCTCTACCTGACCTACCGGTCGTTCCTCGACGCGGCGCAGATCCTGCTCGCCGTCCCCTTCGCCTTGGCGGGCGGCATCTACCTGCTCTACCTCCTCGGCTACAACTTCTCGGTGGCCGTCTGGGTCGGGTTCATCGCGCTCTTCGGCACCGCCGTCCAGACGGCCGTGGTGATGGTGATCTACCTCGAGGAGGCGGTGGCGCAGAAGCGGGAGGCCCTGGGGGGGCGACTGACCCGGGCCGCATTGCTCGAAGCGGTCACGGAGGGGGCGCTCCTGCGGCTCCGGCCCAAGGTGATGACGGTCTCGACAGTGGTGGCGAGCCTGTTGCCGATCATGTGGAGCCACTCGACGGGGGCCGAGGTGATGAAGCCCCTCGCGACGCCCGTCCTCGGCGGCATGGTCAGCTCGCTCGGCCTGGTGCTGATCGTGACCCCGGTGATCTTCTCCTGGCTTCGCGAGCGCGAGCTCCGGCGCACCGAAGCCGTGGGTGCGGTCGAAGAGGAGCCGCCGGGGGGTCGGCCTGCGCTCGTGCCCGCCGAGCGATGAGAGTGGCAGCCGCCCGATGCCGCGCGCCCCCCGCGGCCGGAGCGCGACGCGTGGGCCCTCCATAAGGCGGGAAAGCACGACGAAGCGGTCGTGAAGTATGAGGAGGCGGCGAAGAAGGGAGGCATCGAGCCCACACACGCGCGATAAATGTTCTCTCGAGCCTGGGGCCCTTGCCCGGCCCCAGGCGTGACCCGAACCGATGAGAGAAGGAGGAAACGGAGCGATGAGCCGACCAACGATGGGCGGGGTACTGGGTGCAGCGCTTGTGCTAGCGGGGCTCCTGAGCACGGCGGTCGCCGCTGACCTGAAGGTGATCCAGACGAGAACGGCCAAGGACCTCGTGATCACGCTGTCGAGCGAGTCGGGCCAGTGGACCCAGGGGAACAATAGCTTTGTCCTCGAGTTCACGTCGGCGAAGACCAAGCAACCCGTCGACGCGGGGACGGTGACCCTCACCACGAGCATGACGATGCCCGGGATGGCGCCGATGCTCGCCGGGGCCACCCTGTCGCCCGCCGAGACGCCCGGACGGTACATGGGGACGATCACTTTCCCGGACAGCGGCGCCCGCCAGGTGAGGGTGGGCTGGGACGGTCCAGCGGGGAAGGGCTCGACGAAGTTCACGGTCTCCGTGCGCTGAGGAGGCGGCCATGCGTTGTCGCCTGACGCTGCTCGCGATCGTGGCCGTGGTCGGCGCCGTTGGGCCTCGCGTCAGCGAGGCCCAGGCGCCAGTCGGCCCGCTGACAACGGACGACCTGGTGGCCCGGGCGCTGACCGACAACCCCGAGCTGCGCGCGGCACGCACGGCGATCGAAGCCGCGAAGGGTCGGGTGCGGCAAGCGGGACTCCGGCCCAACCCCATGCTCGATGTCAGCGGTACGCAGAACGTCACCGGCACCGACAACATGCAGATGATCGGACTCTCGTGGCCGCTCGACCTCGGGGGCCGCAAGGACGCCCGGGTCGCGGTCGCGGCCCGGGAGCTTGCGGTGAAGGAAGCGGACGTCGCCGACCGCGAGCGTCGGCTTGCAGGTGAGATTCGCGCGAAGGCCGGGGCGGTGCTCGCCGCCGCCCGTGACCTCCACGTGACCGACGACCTCCTCGCGGCCAACCGGGAGGTGGAGAAGCTCATCCGGCAGCGCGTCGCCGAGGGCGCGACCCCAGCGCTCGACGCGCGGCTGGTCCGGGTCGAGATCACCCGACTCGAAGCGCAGCGGGCCGGCCAAGGCGGTCGGCTCGAGAGCTATCGCCTGCAGCTCATGCCGCTGATCGGTCTGGCCGCGCCTGCGCCGCTCGAGATCGCCGAGAGCCTCGAGCGGGCCTTCAGCTTGCCCGAAGCGGCGGTCGCCGTCGACCTCGCGCTTGCGCAGCGGCCCGATCTCCGCATGGGCCAACTGGAGGAGCACGTGGCCGCCGCGCGAGTCGAGAAGGAGCGCGCCGAGGGGCGGTTCGACGCGAGCCTGTTTGGCCAGTACCAGCGGCAGGATACGGGGTTCGAGCTGATGGGGTTCGACTCAGCCGGCCGCCTCAAACCCGTCCAGGACGTCTTCCACATGGTGACCGTCGGGGTGTCGATCACGCTGCCCGTGCGGAACCGGAACCAGGGCAACATCGCGGCGGCGAAGGCCGAGCTGGACGGAGCGCAACTGCGCCGGCAAGCCATCGATCTCATGGTGCGGCAAGAGGTGGCGGCGGCCCTGGCGCAGTACGAGGCGGTCGACCGCGCGAAGGAGATCTACGCGGGGCAAGTGCTGGACACCGCCCGCCGCAACCTCGGCATCATCCGGCAGAGTTACACGCTTGGCCGGGGCTCGCTCCTCGACGTCATCGCCGAAGAGCGGCGGCTGATCGAGCTCGAGATGGGGTACACGGACGTGTTGCGGCAGCGCTGGGACGCCGCGGTCGACGTGCTCCGAGCGATCGGGCGAGTGCGCTGAAGGAAGGAGCGTCATGTTCCGCTCAAGCTGGGGAGAGCAGAAGGCCGATCGCCCGGCATTCGTCAGAGTCGTGATCCGAACACTGCTGGCAGCCTGCCTCGTCGGTGCCGGGCTGGTTGCCGGGGTTGTCTGGAGCGACAGGAAGGCGTTCCGTCCGGGGCCCGCGAAGTCGGCTCCTGATTCGAAAGCCGCGGTCTCCTCACCAGCACAGCCACCGGCCGAATCCGGACAGGCCGCCGCCGGGAGCGACGAGCCGATGCAAGTGACGGTGTCGGCTGAGGCGG
>CAZWXA010000352.1:0-4623 GCA_964637755.1 uncultured bacterium
ATCGTAATCGGCCGCCGCTTCGAGCGGCTCTCCAAAACGCCTGACCCGGACTAGCACCGTCATGCCCTCGGCTCTCCGCCGCCTTTTTGAGCGCCTCGCGCGTCGGCTCGGGCTCGAGCCGCGAGAAGGACGGCTCCTCGTCCTCATGGGGACGCTCGTCGCAATCCTCCTCTGCGCGTACACCATCGCGAAGGTGCTGCGAGACGCTCTGTTCCTCGAGGAATTCGGCGCCCTGGCCCTTCCGTACGCGTACATCGGCGTCGCTCTGGCCTCGGCGGGATACGTCTGGCTCGAGAGTCGCGTGGCTCGCCGGTTCACGCATGTCGGGGCCTCGCGATTCAACCAATACGCCGCGATCGGGTTCAGTATCCTAGCCGCTGCGATTCTCCCGCGTGCTCGGCACTGGACCGCCGGCCTGTTCTACCTCTGGACCGGCGGTCAGGCGATGATGCTCCTGCCCCACTTCTGGGGGCTTGCGCTCGATGTCTGGAATTCCCGCCGCGCTCGCCGCCTCTTCCCGCTCCTGGGCGGCTGCGGGCTGATCGGCGGGCTGGCCGGCGGCGGGCTGGCCGCGTGGTCCGCGCCGTTCGTGAGCCACGTCGGCTTGATGTGGGTCCTGTCGGGGCTCCTCGTCATCGCGCGCGCACTGACGGGTTCAGTCGAGAGGCACCGCGCGCGTTCCCCCGACATGTCAGCCGTCGCGTCGAGTGTCTCGAGCTGGGAAATCGTACGAAAGTCCGGTTACATCAAGGTGCTCACGCTGGGGCTCGCGTTGTCGGTGGTCGTGGGGACGCTCGTCGATTTCCAATTCAAGCTTCTCATTCAGCGGATGTATCCGGAGCCGCACGCGCTCACGCAGTTCCTCGGCACGTTCTACGCCGGGCTCAACGCCGTGTCACTGCTCTTTCAATTCGGGGCGGCGGGGTGGCTCCTGCAGCGACTCGGCCTCGGGGCATCCACCGGCCTGCAGCCGGGCGCGGTGCTCATCTTCGCCGGATGGGCAGCGATGACGACGGGAGGGTGGGCCGTTGTCGCGATGAGATGGATCCAGGGCGTCACCTCCCAGACGCTGGGCAAGTCGTCGACGGAGATCTACTACGCGGCCATCCGCCCGAACGAGCGGCGGCGCATCAAGCCCGCGCTCGACACCCTCGTCGAGCGTTGGTCGGACGCCGTCGTCGGCATCCTACTCCTCATCGTGCTGCACCTCCTGCGCGTCCCAATCGCGGTGATCATCGTCGGGACGGCCGCCCTCGCGGTGGTATGGCTCGTCGTGCTCTTTTTCCTGAACCGGCAGTACGGCCGTGCTTTCCATGAGGCTTTAAGCCGCCGCTGGATCGAGCCCGAAGCCGCTCCCGAGTCCATGCGGCATCCCTCCGCGCGGAAGGCTCTCCTAGAGGCGCTGCGTTCCGACGACGAACGCCAGGTCCTGCTGGCCCTCAAGCTGAGCCAGCACGCGCGGGATGCGGAGACGGGGCGCGCGGTCCGCCGCTGCCTCCAGCATCCTTCACCGGGCGTGCGGGCCGCTGCCGTGGAAGCAATGGAAGCGATGCGGCTGCCCGACCGCGAGCTCGTCATCGAAGGCCTCCTCGCCGAGTCGCACGAGGGACTTCGTCGCGCGGCGGTCGGCTACCTGCTCTCCCAAGGCCCGGAGCCGATCGCCTTCGCCCGCCGTCTGCTCGACGGCGACGACCCCACGCTCCGACAGTACCTCCTCGATGCGCTATTCGATCACCCCTACGAGGCACGCGGCGTGCTCACGTGGAGCTGGATCGATGCTCGCCTCGAGTCCGGTACGCGCGAGGATCTGCTCACAGCCGCCCGCGCTCTTGGCGCGATGGAAGACCCGACAACCGTACGACGTCTCCGGACTCTGCTCACGAATCCGGATGTCGACGTTCGGCATGCCGCCCTCCTCTCCGCAGCGCGACGGCCGAGCCGCGAGCTGCTCGACGTGCTGCTTCCGCTCCTGATCGTTTCCGAGCTGAGTTACGAAGCACGCGAGGCGGTGGCGGCCGTCGGCGACCCGGCGCTGTTCGAGCTGCAGCGCCTCCTAGGTGGCGAGAGCGGCGCGCGCGCCCAGGCGCGCGCCGCCCGAACTCTGGCACAGATCGCGAGCCCGCGCGCGGTGGATTGCCTCATGACGCTGGTCCGCAGCGGCGACCTGAGGCTTCGTCACCTCGGGCTCCAGGGGATGACGCGCGTGCGCCTGCGAACCGGCCAGCCGGTCCTGCCGCGCTCCACGGTGCACAGGCTCTTCCTCCGCGAGCTGCGTGACTATCGCATGTGCTTGGCGCCGGTGTCTTCGCTCGAGAAGAACGCAGCGCCAGAGGTGCGCCTTCTCGGGGAGAGCTACCACGAATCCGCCGACAGGGCGCTCGAGCGCGCCCTCCAGGCCCTCGCGTGCTGGTACGACCCCAAGCCGCTGATCGGCGTGTTCGACCGCCTCAAGTCCCGCGATCGCGCGGTCGCCCCGCCCGCATTGGAGTATCTTGGGCACGTGCTCCCTCGATCTGTGTTCAGGCCGGTCAGCAGGATCTTCGAAAAAGAAGCGATGGAAGCGCCTGAAGGTGCTCCCGACCCCGATCGGCTTGCCGAATGGGTTGGTGTCGCGTGGGAGACGGGGGACGCGTGGCTCCGCGCCTGCGCCGTGCGCGCCTCGCGATACGCTCCCACCTTCGATCGGAGTCGATTCGCCACCGGCGATGGCGGCGACCCGATGGTCCGCGCGGAGCTCGAGGCGCTGTCCGGAGGCGATCGGACCTCCACGGAGTCGCGCCAGTGTTGACGCCGGTGGAACGCGTACTGATCCTCAAGGGTGCGGATTTTCTCAAGGACGTGGGGCCGCGCCACCTGCTTGGCCTGGCGGACGTCGCACGAGAGATTGAACTATCGAAAGGCGAGACACTCTATGAGGAGGACGATCCGGCGGACGCGCTGTACATGGTGGTCGAGGGCCGAGTGCGTCTGTCGACCGGCGGTCGGACGACCTCCGAGGTAGGTCCGGGCGAGGCCTTCGGGACGTGGGCGCTCCTGGACGACTCCCGACGCGGCCACCGCGCCGAGTGCACCGAGGATGGCTTGGCGCTCGCGCTGCAACGCGAGGACTTCTACGACAGGGCCGCCGGGGACCTGACGCTCCTGCAGGAGTTCGTTCGCGTGCTCGCGAAGCGTCTGCGCTCGCTCGTTTCCGATCGGCCCGAGGAGGCACGCGTCGAGAACGAAGGCATCGCGCAGCCACCCGAAGCACGGGTGGAGGGGGAAGCGGCCGCGGCCCCTACCGCGGGCGCTGCCCTGGAGGCTGCGGCGCTCGGGCAAACCGATCCAGGAACCCCACCCGACGAGAGCTCGCCGCCTAAGCCCGAAGGCGGATCGGCATAATCACGGCTTCGGCGGCACGCGGCGCTCGATGATCCCCGAGTCGACGACTTGCCCCTCGCGCGAGATCGCGTTGAAGTACATCTTGTCGCCTGAGATCTCCACCGCCATGAACGCCTGGTCCGTATCGAACCCTTTCGCCGTGATGTTCGAGTTCTTGTCGATGTCGCCGTCCGCCAACTGTCCCCCGGATCCCACGACGAAGTGCACGATGCCCTGCTGCGGCTTGATCCGTTCATAGAAGTGATCATGCCCCGTGAGCACGACACTGACGTTGTACTTGATGAACAGGGGCTCCAGTGTCTCGCGCAGCTGGAGGTCCGAGCCGTGACGCCCCCCCGACGAGTACAGCGGGTGATGAAAAACAACGATCTTCCACTCATCGCTCGAGTCCTTCAGCGCTTTGTCCACCCAGTCGATCTGCTCGGGCACGGGGTAGGTGCTGTCGAGCATGAAGAAGCGGACCTTTTCCTTCGGCGCCTTGAATGAGTAGTAGAGCTTGCCCGCCATGTTGAACGGCTTGTAGTCCCGCTGCGCGCGCGCGTCGTGGTTTCCGAGGGCCGCGTAGAACTTGACGCCTGCGTCCAGCAGCGGCTTGTAGGGATCCTCGAACTTGAGCTTGAAGTCCTGCGGACGCTCCGATCCGTACAAGTTGTCCCCGACGAGGACGACGAGCTCGAGGTTGAATCCGGTGAAGAACTTCGCCATCTGGGCCGCGAGCTCGTACTCGGGTTGTGCTCCCGTCCCGAAATCCCCGAGCACGGCGAACTTGAGAGAACCACTCTGGTTCGGCAGCGCGACGGTCGGCGCCGCTGCGGACTGCGGCGCCTCGACGGGAACAGGGGGGGCGGCTGCCGCAGTCCCGACGCGATAACCGACCGCGATCAGTAAGGGAAAGATCCAGATGGCTATGAGGGTGCGCCGCATCCGCATGGTCACGCGTCCCAGAACGTCACTGAGGCAGGATATCGTCCGTGAAGTCGAGAATGATGTCCGCTTCGGTGTCCAGGAGAATCAGGCGTGACCCGATAAAACGGTACTCCAGCTCCCCATGCAGTTTCGGAAGCGGTGCCAACACCTGGGGCGGCATCGTCGAGAGCGGAATCGAGGACGGATACCGCTCGTTGACCACGAGCTTGGGGAGGCCGGGATTCTCGTCCATGATCGACGCCTTCACGGTCTTGCCGTCGGGACCGGACAGGACCTCGCCCAGGATTCGTTTCACGAGCGCTTGCATCCCCGGCG
>CAZWXA010000353.1:0-4607 GCA_964637755.1 uncultured bacterium
TCCGGGGAAAAGCGTGCGGCCGCCCACCGGCAGAGAGGCGGAACGAGGTCCACGCCGACACCACGAAGAGCGCGGTGAACGCGAGAGCGGCCACGCCCGTGTGACGGCTCAGCAGGGCCCCGACGGCCGTGGAGCCGAGGAGGGCGAGCCAGATCGGCAAGTGACACGGACAGGTCAGGACCGCGATGGCGAGCAGCGGGTAACGCATGATCGCCCTCCGTGTGGGAAGACGCTGCGACTGCTCTCGCGTTACATGCCTGATGTCATCCTCCTCACGCCCTCCAGCCTCGCGATCCCGCTCAGGGGAACCGGCGTCGATCACGTGGCGCAGCAGGAGAGCTTCGACACGTCCTTGTCGAAGGTCAGGGCAGCGAGCTTCAACCCCTCCACCATCGTGAGGTAGGGGTGGAAGGTCTCGACCAGGTCCTGGACGCGGAGCCCGAACTTGATCGCCGGGGTCGCGGCCTGGATGACCTCGCCGGCCTCCTCGACCGCTCGCGTGAGGACGTCGTCGGCAACCGCGGCTCGAGCGATGACCGTCGCCCGCGCCGCGCGCCAGCTCGGTACCGTCGCGTCTTCGACTCCGGCAACGCCGCGCAACGCCTTCTCCACGTGGGCCGCGCAGCCCTCGCAGGTCATCCCCTGAACATCGAGCATCATTTGAGTGCGCTCAGCCATCCCGTCGCCTCCTGCGTGTGCTCCAGTTCGAGGCGTCGCGGGTCTTGGCCGGGCGGACATCGACCACCGCGACCAAGCCCGTCACGTTCTTCAAGGATTGCGGCCCCAGGGACCGACAACGGCACCGGCCCCGCAGGAGAGTGGCGGTCCCCCTCGTCGTGAGCATCTGTCCCCGCGTGGCGAGCGCGCACAGGCGCGCGGCCACGTTCGTGACGGGACCCATGGCGGCGTACACCCATCGCTCGCCCGACCGACCGCGCAGGCGCGTAAACCCCACCAGCGCGCGGCCGGCGTTCAATCCGAGGTGCACGGCAATCGGGTCATGGCGGCGGCGCCGCCGCTCGTTGAGCGCGCGCGTCCGCGCCTGAATCTGAACCGCGGCGCCGAACGCGGCCCTCACGTTGGTCTCGAGGTCGGCGCCCTGGAACAGGGCGAGGAGCCCATCCCCCAGGACATCGATGACCTCCCCGCCGGACCGGTGAACGACATCCAGGTACGCCGTGAAGTACCGTTCGACGACCTCGTTCATCTCGCGGGGCGGCAAGTCTTCGCAGAGCCGCGTGCACCCCGCGATGTCCACGAACAGCACCGCGATGTCGCGCTCCACCTTTGCGGGGACGCCACCGCGTCGCGCCGCCAGCGGAGGAAGAATGCCGGCCGGGACGAGCTTCTGCCAGTCGGTCGGTGTGTTCCCCCTCCATGCCCTCACGGCGAGCCTTCTGTGGTCCGGACAGGCATCGCTGCAGGCGCAAGCGGTTGCACCGGGCGTGCGCCGACACGCTTGGCACCCATCACTGGACCCGGCGACAGCTTAGGCCAGGCACGTCAAGGCGGCAGAGGATGAGCGCCGTCACCCGCGGCCGAGTCGCGCCCCCTCCGCGGGGGCCGGAGGCGCCGAACGGACACCGCGGCCGGCGGCGCGCAGGAGCGCGAAGATCGTCCCCGGGTGGCGTACGTACCGCTCGAGGAGCAGGCCGAGGGCCACGCCGTACGAGATGTGCGGGATCAGGCTGCCGATGAAGACTCCGTTCAGGAGGCCCCGGCCGAGCTTGAGCCCGAAGTAGCCGGTGTCCATCGCGACGACCATCGGCGGCGTCGTCATCATGCCGAGTTCGATGAGCAACCCCCAGATGAGCCCGCCCCACCAGCGTGTCCGCCCGATGAGCAGGGCGTAGGTGAGGCCGAAGCAGGCGCTGACCCAGTAGTGGTACAGGCCGCCGACCAGGTCGCTCGCCGGCGTCGGACCGGTCGCCATCGTGTCGAGAATGAGCACGCCGAACATCCGCGGCATATTCCCCGGCAGCAGGCCGAGCAGGAAGCTCTGGAGGCGGAAGAGGTCCAGCGCCGCGGTGGCAGCGGCCCCGACCCACACCCCGGTCCAGATCCGGTTCGTGAGCCGCTCGTAGCCGCGCGCGTGGGCGAGGGCCCATACCGCCGTGAGCAAAACGGTCGACGGAATCAGCGCCCAGCGCACGAGGACCGGCATGCCAGGCATCCCCGGCGTCAGGGCGACCACGAGGACGTTCGGGCCGACGGCGGCTGGCACGAGCGCCACCGCGGTGAGGACGAGTTCCCCGGGCGAGACCGACGGCGGGGCGCCGGGCGGCGGCGAGGTCCACCGCCGCCGCAGCGCCCACACGACGATCCCGAGCCCGGCCGCCACGAAGGCGACATCGATCGGGGTCACGAGCATGTCGAGCCTCCCCTACTTGCTCGCCTCGGCGACGATCTCGGCGAGCATCTTGTCCATCATCTCGCCGGCCATCGCCAGGTTGTCCTTCCCGTAGACGCCGAGCGCCGACTGGCGGTAGCTGATGACGGTCTTGCCGTCCCCCCGCTCCCAGATGTAGATCCGGCCCGGCATCTCGAGGCCCGCCTCCGGGTTCGGCACGATCGTCATCTTGCCCATTTCCGGCTTCCCGAACTCGATCGTCCTGGAACCGTGGACGCTGGCCCCGACCATCCGGAGCATGTTCTGGTGATCGATCGTGGCGACGATCATCATGCCGTGGCTCTTCAGGGCCGTCTCCACCTGGTGCACGGTCCGGGCGAAATCGGTGTTCGACACGCGGTCGACCCGATCCGCGGGACCTGCCAGCGAGAACGCAACGGAGCCGAGCAGCGCGAGGGACAGGGCCAGTACAAAGGGCTTCCAGTGCTTCATCACGATGTTCCTCCTCGACGAGATGTCCGCGGTGTTCACTTCAAGGCCGCCGGTCGGAGCCAATCGCCCACGCGAAGGCCAACCGGTCCCCCGGCGGCGGTGCCCAGGAGCGCGCCGGCCATCCATAGCGCGGTCACCTCGAGCGGGAGGGCAACGCATTCGAGATAGACGGCCGGCCCGATCAGCAAGGCGTAGAGTCCGGACAGCTTGAGACCGTCGGCGAGCCAGCCGCGCGGCTGCTCCGTACGGGCCGCCAGCACGCCGACGAGGAGGGGAGCGGCCGTGTACCCGGCAGCCACGACGATCAAGACCAGCGCCAGCTGGGCCGAATGCTGAGCGCTGCGCATCCAGCTGGCGCACACCTCGACGACCCTCGGGATCGTCATGACAGGGGCGAGGACGAGCGCCACCCCGGCCGCGGCGACGGCGGCCCGGGCGAGTCCCCGGAGACGGGGATGGGAGCCCGCGAGGAGAACCCCGGAGTAGAGGATGGTCCAGACAACGCCGATCAGCCCGAGGCGGACAGAGGTCACCGGGCGGCTGGTGATCCCGGCGACCAGCGTCAGCGAAACGAGCGCGGCACCCCCGCCGAGGAGCAGGCGCCAGACGAGCGCCACCGGAGACGATAGGGCCCGCGCCGGACGCGCCTCGGCAGCGACCCGGGCCACCGCACGTTCAGCGATGCCGCGGGACGGGGGCGGAGCCGTCCACCGATCAGCGGCGGCGGCCAGGGCGCGGATTCGGCGCCAGTGGAGACGGCAGTCCGGGCAAGCTTCGAGGTGCGCCACCACCGAGGCACGCTCGTCCGCGTCGAGCTCCTCGTAGAGAAGATCGACCAGCACGTCACGAGCCTGACCGCAGTTCATTCTGCCGACTCCCTGACCTCGCGTCGGCTGAAATGGGCTTCGAGGCGCCGCACCGCTTCGTGAATCCGCCACTTGACCGTCCCGAGCGGCGCGTCGACGACTTGGGCGATCTCGTCATAGCTCAGGCCGTGGTAGTGCCGCAGGATGAAAGGCTCTCGCTGTTCGATGGGAAGCCGTCGGACGGCGAAGCGGACGCGGTCTTCCTCTTCCCGCCGCTGCGCGCTTGCGAGGGCGTCGGGCCCCGGCGCCGGGGTGTCCTCGACCTCCTCGAGTGAGGTCGCGCCGTAGAGTTCGCGACCACGGTGTCGAAGGTGGTCCTTCCAGACGAGCCGCGCGATGCCGTAGACCCAGGGGGCAACCGATCGCGTCGGGTCGTAGCGTGCACGACGGCCGTAGAGGGTCACCAGGGTCTCCTCGACGAGGTCCTCGATCCAGCTCGGGTGGCCGCCGAGGCGGTAGAAGAAGCCGAACAGCGGGCCTTCCCACCGGGCGAAGAGCAGCTCCACCGCGCTCTGTTCGCCGGCGGCCATCCTGACCATGAGGTCGGCGTCGGTTGCCATGTCCTACCAGCTTATCCGTCCCGCGCCGGCGAAAAGTTTGGGCCCGAGCTTCACGGCTCCGCCGAGGGCGGTCAGCGGGGCAGGGACTACGGGACGACCTCGCAGCACCGCCAGCCTGGACGAGTCCCGGAGGCGCCCGACTCGGTGCCACCCGGGACTCTGGTGACTGCGGGTTCCCGGGTGCCCTTGAGTGGATACGTGCTGACCGGGCGAGTCGACGCGAGGGACAGCAGGATCATGTTGACGACAAGGATGATGACGAGCCCGATGGCGAATCCGAGGAACCGCACGATGAGCCGAGCGCCCTGTTGGGGGCCGGGTGTCCTGGCGTTTCCGCTG
>CAZWXA010000354.1:0-4554 GCA_964637755.1 uncultured bacterium
CGAGTGCCTCGTCCGGCAGGCGCAGCAGCGCGCGCCGCGCCGCCTGCGTGTAGATCACGCCACCGCCCAGGAAGTAGGCCGAGGCGCCGGGCACCGCCAGCAGCGCCGCCGAGATCAGTCCGCCCGCCGACGATTCCGCGACGGCGATCGTCTCCCTCCTCTCCTTCAGCAGCGCTCCGAGCGCGGCGGCCATCGTCGTCAGCTCGCTCACGACCTCACCCCGATCCGAGGCGCCGGCTCGCCGGCAGCGGTGGACGGCTCCGCGAGCGCCGCCGCGGCCGCCTTCTCGACGACCGTCCCCTTGAAGAACGCTGGATTCGCCGCGCCCCAGAGCCGCACGGCGTTGGCGAAGGTGAAATCACCTGCGCGTTCAGGTAGATGCCCAGCATGGTGACTCTCCCCTGGGCGCCCTCCGCGCCGGGCCCCCTATGGCCCTTCCAGCACGAAGTACACGCGGCGGTTGGCCTTGCCCTTGTTCTCGCACTTGGTGAGCCGCAGCCGGCCGATCTCCTTCAGGCTGGCCACGTGGCACCCCCCATCGGCCTGGACGTCGAAGCCGACGATGTCCACCAGGCGCAGCTCCCGCAGGTCGTGCCGGAACGTGGTTTCCAGCTTGAATAGCTCCGGCCTCGCCCTGGCTTCGGCAGCGGGCACGAAGGAGACGCGCACGGGCAGGTCCTGTCCGACCAGCGCATTGGAGCGGCGGAATCCCTCCTCCAGCACTTCGCGGTCGAACTGCTCGAAGGCGAAATCCACCCGGCCCTTCTCGGGCGACAACTGGTTGCCGGTGACGCGCACCTGGTACTCCTTGAACATCATCCCGGTCAGCACATGCGTGGCCGTGTGGTAGCGCATCAGCAGATAGCGGCGTCCCCAGTCCAGCTCCCCCTTCACGGCATCACCCACCGTCGGGCCAGCGCGGTCCAGCCGGTGGAGCACGCCCTGCTCGTCGTCCAGCGTCTCGATGACGCGGTAGGCCTGGCCGCTCGCTCCGATCAGCGTGCCCTCGTCGCCGAGGACGCCGCCGCCGGCGGGGAAGAAGGCGGTGCGATCCAGCACGACGCCCTCCGGCCGCACCGTCGTGACCCGGGCGCCAAAGCTCTTCAGGTAGCTGTCCCGCTGGTACAACCGGTCGGTCATTCGTCAGAGCCTCATCTCGGCGCTTCGCCGGGGTGGATCTCCCCGGCGAAGCGCCGGCCAGCACCCGCGCCTCGAAGACGGGTGATGCCGACACGTCGTGTGGGGCGCTTCGCTTCGGTGCGCGATGCGGATCGCGGTGGCAGGGTCGAGCTCGAGCGTCCCCGCTTCGTTCTGGTAGGTTTGGGGGAAACAGGGGAAAACCAAGGCTCAAGACCGGGTGGCAGCCACCCTGGTCCGGTACAGAACTTCTGGAGCGGGGGCCGGCGAGGGAGGCGGCACGACCTTCGTGGGGTTCCGCTCCTCCAGCGCGATGGCCTCGCGGATCTTCCCCGCGACGTACTGCGCGAACGGGCCGAAGTGGAGATACAGCGCCATCAACGAGCCGGTATAGCGGGCCGAGCCCGGGTTCCTCCAGAGGGCCTGTACCGCCGTGCTCCAGAACGGCCGTCGCGTCGAGCGGGCGAGCCCCAGCTTGAGCGCCATCCGCCAGAACCCCTTCAGCTCGCGGAGCCGCTGGCGGCGCTTGGGCTTGAAGCGGCGGCGGGAGGAGTCCAGGATCAGCCCGACCTTGAGCACGCGGGAGAAGTAGCTCTCCGGCGTGTAGATCGTCTCCACCACCTCGAGATAGTCCTTGAGGATCTCCACGCGGGGCCGGCACGGATCGAAGTTGATCCCCGCCGTGCACTGGTCCCCCACGCCCTCGGGCGCCACGTCGAAGTTCTCGTGCAGGCGCCCGGCGGCGGCGAGGCGACGGGTCAGCTGCGTGGTCGGCAGCGCGAAGAGGAGGCCCGCCATGTTGACCGGGATCCAGGTCTCCTCGATGCACTCGATGATCCCGCGCGCGACGCTCCTCTTCTCCGTGTCGAAACCGATGATGAACCCCGCGTTCACGAACATCCCGTGCGCGTAAATCTTGTGGATGCTCTCCGCGATCGAGCGGCGTGTGTTCTGCCGCTTCTGCATCGCCACCAGCGTCGCCTCGTCGGGGCTCTCGATCCCGACGAAGATCGCGAAGAAGCCGACTTCTTGCATGAGCTGCATCAGCGCCGGGTCGTCGGCGATGTTGATCGAGGCCTCGGTCGTGAACTCGAAAGGCCAGTCCCGCTCCTCCAGCCATTTCTTCAGCTCGGGGAGGAACTCCTTCACGAGCTTCTTGTTCCCGATGAAGTTGTCGTCCACGAGATCGACGTGGCCGCGGTAGCCGAGGTCGTAGAGCGTCTGGAGCTCCGTGAAGATCTGCGCCGCCGATTTCGCGCGCGGCACCCTTCCGAACAGCTCGATGATGTCGCAGAACTCGCAGTTGAAGGGGCAACCGCGGCACCACTGTATCCCGATGTGGTTGTAGCGCTCGAACTTGAGCAGGTCGAAGCGCGGCGTCGGCGAGCCCTGCACGTCGGCCTTCCGCGGGTCCTGGTAGATCTTCTTGGGGCTCCCCGCGGCGAGGTCGGCCAGGAACATCGGCAGCGTCACCTCGCCCTCGCCGAGGACCAGGTGGCTGGCGTCGCCGTACAGGTGCGGACTCGACGTCGCGTCCGGCCCGCCGACCACGACCCGCTTCCCCTTCGCGCGCGCCGTCCGGATCAGGTCGAGGCAGTCGCGCTGCTGGGGCATCATCCCGCCCGTGAGGACGAGGTCCGCACCGTCGAGGAGGGCGTCGTCCCACGGCTCCACGTTGCGGTCGACCAGCGTCACCGCCCAGTCAGAAGGCAGCAGCCCGGCGACGGTGCAGAGCCCGAGCGGGGCGGCCGGGTACCGGGCATCGACGAGCTTGCACGTCTCCCGGTAGTTCCAGAAGGAGGCCGACCGGAATTCAGGATAGATCAGAAGAGCTCGCGTCATGTCCTCCTCCGGTGAGACGTCCCACCCTACCCGACCCGGGTCCGGAAGACCAGCGCTATCCTGACCGAGAGACAGTATGCTCCAGCGGGGCGCCGGCTTGAGGTCGGCGGGAACCCGCGGTACCTTCCGGCCATCGACGCAGAACCGCCGGCCTCCCGTCTTCGATCCCCGGGCGCAGGAGTCAGCCGTCGCCAGCGCAGGCGAGGGTGGGCTACCCCCGCCGCCCTGGCCGCGCTGGTCGTCCTGTCCCTCCTCGCCTACGTCAATTCGCTCGCGGGCGGCTTCGTGTTCGACGACGAGCGGATCATCGTCGACAACACGCTGATCAGGAGCCCGGGCCGGATCCCCGCGCTCTTCACCGGTCCCTACTATTCGGGATCCCTCGGCTCCGGGTCGAGGGGCGCGTACCGGCCCCTCACGCTCGCGACGTTCACCCTGAACCACGCGGTCGGCGGGCTGCGCCCGCTCGGCTACCACCTCGTCAACGTGCTGCTCCACTCGGCGGTCTGCGCGGCGCTGTTCCTGCTGGGACGACAGGTCGGCCTGTCGGGCCGGGCGGCCTTCGCCGCGGCGGCCCTCTTTGCCGTGCACCCGCTTCACGCGGAAGCGGTCGCCGGGATCGTTGGCCGGGCGGAGATCCTGATGGCGCTCGGCGTTCTTCTCGCCTGGCTCTGGTACCTCCGGAGCGGGGCGCCCCCGGTGTGCAAGGCGCGCTTCCTCCTCGCGTCCGTGGTGGCCTTCGCGGCCGGGCTGTTCTCGAAGGAGCAGGCGATGGCGCTCCCTGCGCTCCTGGTGCTGTCCGACCTGGCCGCGAAGAACGCGACCCGGGGGGCGCGACACCCGCGCGGGATCCTCGGGGGCGCCGCGCGTCGCCACGCGGGGTACCTCCTCGTCCTTGGCGGCTACCTCGTCCTCCGCGCCGTGGCCCTGAAGCCCGCGTCCGCCGGTCTCAGGATCCCGCTCCTCGACAACCCGCTCGCCCACGTCCCGTGGGGTCTCCGGGTCCTCACGGCACTCGAGGTGGCGGGCCGCTACCTCTGGCTCTTCGCCTGGCCCGGAACGCTCTCCGCGGATTACTCGTACAACGCGATCCCGATCGCCACCTCGATCTTCGACCCGGGCGTGACCCTCTCCCTCCTCGCCTGGGGCGGCCTCCTGACGCTCGCGGTTCGAGTGTACCGGGGGGGTGGCCGGGCGGCGCTTCCCGCCGTCGGACTGACGATCCTGTCGTTCCTTCCGGCGTCGAACCTGGTCGTTCCCATCGGGACGATCATGGGGGAGCGCCTCTTCTATCTGCCCTCGGCCGGGCTCGCCCTGCTGATCGGCGCGGGATGGGATCGCCTGGCTGATGCTGCCGAGCGGTCAGGTCGTCTTCGGGTGGTGACGCGCGTCGCGACCGGACTCCTCGCCCTCGCGCTGGTCCTCCTCGCGGCCCGGACCATCGCCCGCAACCGCGACTGGCGGAGCACCGCCGCGCTCTTCGAGGCGACAGCGCGTGCCGTCCCGGAGAGTGCCAAGGCGCAGTTCATGCTCGGGCAGGTCCTCCTGAAGACCGGGCACCCCGACAGGGCCATC
>CAZWXA010000355.1:0-4553 GCA_964637755.1 uncultured bacterium
GCGAGGCGCCCACGGCGGCACCGACCACCGAGGCCAGCGCCTCGAGGATCACGAAGTTCTCGGGCCCCTTCATGCCGCGGCCGCCGGAGACGACCAGCTCCGCCTCGCTCAGCTCGGGCAGCCCCGTCGAGAGCTCCTCGCGCCGCTCGACGAGCTCGAGCACGGCTCGGGGAATGGTGACGGCGGGCCGTACCACGACGGGCTCACGGCCGGGATCGGGCTCGGCCGGCTTGAAGACGTTGGGCCGGAGCGTGGCCACCCAGGGCGCCCTCGCCCAGGTGACCTTCGAGAGCAGCTTGCCCGCGTACACGGGCCGCGTCGCCACCAGCGACTCCCCGTCCAACTCGAACGCCACGGTATCGGCCGAGAAGCCGACGGCGAGCCGCGCGGCGACGCGCGCGAGCAGCTCGCGCTGGCGGCTCGTCACGGGTCCGAGAATCGCCTTCGGCGCCTCCGCCGCCGCCAGTTCCGCCAGCACCGGCACCCACACCTCGGCCCGGTAGGGGGCGAGCCGGGCGTCCTCGACGAGCCAGATCTTCACGGCGCCCCACTCGGCGAGGCGCAGGAGCCCGTCGGGCAGGGCGGTCTCGGTCAGCCAGACCGCCTCGGCCTGGCCGCCGGAGAGCCGGCTCGCCTCGGCCAGCACCTCGGCCATGACCTTCTTCGGACTCCCATTCCGATCGTCCTCGACGACGCACCAGAACGCGCTGGCCATGTCAGATCGCCTTTGCCTCCTCACGGAGCGCCCGTACCAGCTCCCGCACCGCGTCCGGCACGTCGCCGCCGATGATGCGGCCGGGCGGACGCGGCGGCAGGGACTCGAGCCTCACGACCGAGAGCGCTGGCCCGTCGGGCGCGATCCCGAGGTCGCTCGCCTTGACGTCCCGGATCTCCTTCTTCCTGGCGCCCATGATCCCCTTGAGGGTCGGATAGCGGGGCTCGTTGAGACCCTTCTGCGCGGCGAGCACGCATGGCAGCGGAGCCTCGAACACCTCGAGCCCGCCTTCCACCTGGCGCCCGGCGCGGATGCTCTTGCCGTCCTCGCTGATCCGCTCCTCCATGATCCAGTAGAGCGAGGGCCAGCCGAGGATCTCCGCCACCTGCCCGGGCACGGCACCCATGTCGTCGTCGATCGCCTGGCGTCCGAAGATCACGAGGCCCGGCGTCTCCTGCCCGATCACCGCGGCCAGCGCGCGCGCCGTGGTGAGCGTGTCCGCCCGCTCGAACGCCCCATCATTCACGTGGATCGCGCGGTCGGCGCCCATCGCGAGACAGGAGCGAAGCGCCTCCTTCACGCGCTCGGGCCCGAGGGAGAGGGCGACGACCTCGCCCTGGCCGCGCTTCTCCTTGATCCGGAGCGCCTCCTCGATCGCGAACTCGTCGTAGGGCGAGAGGATCCAGGTGATGCCCGCGGTCTCGATGGCGCGCGGGTCGCCGCCGATCTTCATCTGCGTCGCGGTGTCGGGCACCTGCTTGACGGGCACGAGAATCTTCATGGTCGGGCAATCCCTTCCGGTCCGCCGGGGCCACTGCCGGGGCCGTCGAACCGGAGCTCCCGGGTGATGCGAAACCGATCGCCGGGGATGAACACGCGGTCGAAGACGATCGGCGTGCCATCGGACGTGTACGAGGTCCGCTCGGAGGAGAACGCGGGCACCCCGGTCCGGCAGTCGAGCTCGCGCGCCTCCCGGCGCCCGAGCCGGATGGTCGAGATGGTCTCGCTGGCGCGGGCGATCGCCAGGCCGAGCTTGAACTCGAGGACCTGCCGGAGTGGGGTGACGTCGAGATCGGCCTTCGCGACCTCCTCGCCCACGGCCGCGGCGAGGTGCGACCGTTGCAGACCGATCGGGTGATGGTCGAGGAGCCGGAGCCGCTCGAGCACGAAGACCCGCCGCCCGCTGCCGATCCCGAGCGCCTCCGCGACGCGCCGGTCCGCCCGGGCGAAGCGGCTCGACAAGAAGCGGGTGGCCACCGGCTCACCGAGCGCCGTGAGATCGCCGGCCAGCCGCCGGAGCTGCAGGATGTCGTAGTCGACCGACGGGGACGCCACGAACGTGCCGAGCCCGTGGCGGCGCGCGATCAGCTTTTCGCGCTCGAGCACCTCGAGGGCCTGACGGAGCGTCATCAGCGTCACGCCGAAGTCGCGCGCGAGCCGGCGCTGGTTGTCGAGGCGAGTGCCCGGCGCCAGGAGCCCGCCGAGAATCCGCGCACGCAGGGACTCCGCGATCTGGTGATACCTGGGAACGCGTGTCCGAAACAACTGTTCTAGAACTCCCTGGGGCGTGACGTGGCCACCTCGGTACACCGGTGAGCAAGTCCAGCCGCGTAGGAATTTACAGCGTGCCTATTCTAGCCGCATGCCTGTCCGACTCGCAAGCGGCTCCGACACCCCCCCAAAAACGCTCTAAGCGGCGGGTCGTGACCAGACTCTCGTTGTCTCGCGGAGTTACACGAGGGGGAATTTGGTCAGGTCAGTCTGATCAGGACAGATCTCGTGCGGGAGTCCCACGCGGGGGAACGACGAGGTAGCTCAGGAGCCAGCCGACCCCACCGGCCAGCACGATGGAGCCCGTCCAGAGATGGACACTCCACCCGATGCGCGCGGTGACCATCACCGCGAGGAAGTAGGAGAGGTACAGGACGGCAGGCGTGGCGAAGGCGAAGCACCGGAGCGCGCCCACCCGCCTCGCTGACGGCTCGAGCCACCAGTACAGGATGTCGGCGATCACCCCCGCCAGGGCAACCGCCACGATGAGCGGGTACGGACCCGTTGCCAGATACCTGTCGTGGATGATCGCCATGAGCGCGGTGTTGATCGACAGGACGATGGTCAGGCTGCCCAGCGGAAGGCGAACGCTTCGAATCACGTACAGCACCAACCCCATCAGGAGCGCCGCTTGCAACAGGATGCTCGCAAGCCCGAGCCCCTGATGCACGAACATCGCTCCCGGGCCTTGACCCCCCGGCGTTTCTGCGACCAACGTCGACCCGAAGGGGCTCGCGTACTCGGTGAAGAAGGTGAGAAGCGACAGCAGCACGGTCATGGACAAGGCCACGGGGATGCGCGCCAGCCACCGCTGACCGGGAGCCTCGGCACGCCCCAACGCTGCTCGCAGCGGACCCGCAACCATCCATCCGCCGCCGAGGGCGAGCGCCAGGTGCGTGGGGCTGACGAGCCCCTCGACGCCGTCCTCGATCCCGAAGACGACATGCCAGACCATGTCGCCGACCCCGGCGATCAGAAAGAGGATCGCGCCCACCATGGACAGGCCATACCCAGCAGGCAGCGCGCTGGCCAGTACGCCGCCCTGGCGGCGATTTCGTACGAGGGTCACGACCAGGGCCGCCGCCATCGCGAAGAACCCGGAGTACAGCACCGCGTGCCATGGCGTGAAGAACGTCTCCAGCGACGGGATGTGGATATGCGCCCAGCCATCGAGGTACAGGCCGCCGATCAGCCATGCGCTCAGGACGACCATCAACCAGTCAAAGCCGACACCGGCTCGAGCACGCGGCTCGGGGCTCGGTGCCCTCCACGGGCCAGGCTCCAGCTCAGGATGCGCGGTCGTGGTGCTCAAGGGCTTCAACCGTAGCGACCCGAGGCTCGTGCGTCAAGCTCTGCAACCGGGAGCGTATCTCGCAAGGCGAGGCGCGCGTGGACCGTGACAGGGCAGCGCGCCGGGAGGCGGCGAGCCTCGTCCAACATCGCGCTTCAACGGCCCGAGGCTCGCCTTGGCTTTCCACTTGACAATGACCTAGGCGGCGGGTAAATGGATATGCAGTTAGAAACCACAGGGGGGCTAAACTCCCCTGTCTTTACTGCCCCCGGGACGAAAGTCCCGGTTTTTTTATACTCTTGGATACTATCTATGTGTTGATGATGGGGGACGCCGTGAGCGGAGACCGGGTTCGCATCTTCATCGATTTCTGGAATTTCCAGCTCGGCTGGAACGAGTACCATCGAACAGCCGGACGTGAACCCAAGGACGCTCGGATTCCGTGGGAGGAAGCCCTGCCGAGAACCCTGGTGGAGCGCGCCAACGCGAAGGGTCTCTACGTCGGCACCCACGTCTACGCCTCCATCGATCCCCAGAGCGAGGCCGACAGGCGCCTGAACCGGTTCCTGCACGCGATGGACGGTTTCCCCGGGTACAACGTGATGGTCAAGGAGCGCCGCCCAGCCTCGCCCGTGAAGTGCACCAACGAAAAGTGTCGGGAGCGCATCTTGGTCTGCCCGATCTGCAAGGAGACGCTGCGACGGACCGTGGAGAAGGGCATCGACACCGCCTTACTCACCGATCTGATCCGTTCCGCCTTTGACAACACCTTCGACCAGGCGGTCCTCGTCACCGAGGACTCGGATTTCATTCCGGCCGTGAAGTTCATCCAGGAGCGCTGGACCAAGCAAATTGTTCACGCCTTCTTTCGTGGCAAGTCGGATGAACTCCGCAACGCCTGCTGGAAGCACATCTTCTTCGACGACGTCATGAGCGCCCTCGTGCCGCCAGGGGCACCGGCCCCACCCCAGCCTCCTGGCACCTTAGAGTAAACCC
>CAZWXA010000356.1:0-4550 GCA_964637755.1 uncultured bacterium
ATGGGATTTTCATCCGTTGTGGTGACCGTGAGCGGTCATGACCACTTGGTGGTGAAATGTTTGAGCTCATTACGGGCCCAGCCCTGCGCAGACGTCCCGCGCCATGTTCTGCTGCTCGCCCCCCATCGCTCCCCGAAGCCCTCTAGCCGCCATCATATAACTGTAGACCAGATCGTAGCGGTTTTCGCCTCCCTGGGTCTTGAGGTCGATCGTGAAGGTGGAGGGCGAGTTCATTTCGATCATGTAATCCTGGGCACTCGCCCGAGCCCGCGACACGTTGTTGCCCTGGGCCGTCACGCCATAGAGACGGAACTCCAGGTCCTGGATCGGCGCCGGGTAATAGGGGTTATTCGCCACGCCCGCCACCCGCACCACCCCCGACCCGGGGCGGCTGCAGTTCCAGTAAAGGGCCACCGTGCCGTCGGTCACCCGATGCTGGAAGCTATTGAAGTCCGGCATCGGCTGGGCCGTGCCGCAAGCGGCCAGGGCGACTACCAGGATGGCCAGCGTCATCGCGTGAAATCGTCTTGCAGATAGGTCCATGTCTCCTTCCCTCCTCTTCAGACATTCGTATCACAGGTCAAAAATCGGAGCGCGAATATCGAAATCCGAAACCGGACCTAAATACGAAACTCGAATTTCGAAATCCGAAACAAATCCGAAATTCGAATATAGCAATGATCGAAACAGGCCAGGGCGGCCCAAACCCGAAACTCGAATATCGAAATCCGAAACATTTCGAATTTTCCCCTTTTCGGTCATTCGAATTTGTTTCGAGTTTCGAGTTTCGGATTTCGGATTTAAGTTCCGAGTGCCGGGCCTGTTGATCATCGCCGGCGGCCACCGCCCCCGCCCCCGGACCGGCCGCCCCAACCGCCACTACCGCCGCCATCGGAGTGACTGCCCCAGCCTCCTTCCCCGCCGGTCTGCTTGAAGCTGTTGTACTTCTCCTCCCCCTGGCTGCGGGCCTGCGCCTCGTTCTGGACCGACTCGGGCGGCTTGCTGGCGCTCTGCGACCCACTGGAGGTGTGCTGCTGCCAGCCGCTGCCGCTGTTCGTGTAGACATTGCCGTTGTGGTCGGCGTACGCGGTGTTCCCGGTGGTGCCCACGGCGGTGGAGGACGTCTTCGACTGGCCGGTGTTGGGGTTCGTGACCGTGGTCTGGTGCGTCGCTCCCGCGCCTTGCGGCCCGGCGGCCGCGGAGGTCTCGCCGGTCTTCGTGGTCCCCGTGCTCGTCGTGGTCGTATGCTCGGCCTGGGCCGATTGTTGCCCGTAAACGTTGGCCGAGCGTGTCCCTTCCGCCGATGTCGTGGTGCCGCCCGGTCCGGTAGCTGTCCCGGCCGCGCCGGTCGTGGCGGTCCCGGTCTGCGGGTTGTAGGTGGCGCCGCGCGCGACGCTCCCCGATACGCCCTGCGGGGTGGTGTACGTCCGCGCGTAACCCGCCGCCTGCTGCCCGGTGTAGGGATTGTAGCTCCGCCCGGCCGCATAGCTCCCGCTGGTGCCCGTGGCGGTGTTCGTGTACGTCCCACTGGCCGTGGTGCCGACGGTGCCCCCGGGGTTACTGTAATAGGTCCGGGTCCCCGAGTAGACCGTGCTGCCATACTGCCCGTAGACGTTGGCGCTGGCCGAGCCGCAGCAGGGATACCCCCCGTAGTAGGCCGGGTGGTAGTACGGCGTGGCCCCCCACGCGTAGGTCGCCGACGCGGTGGCGACGCCCATGGCAAAGCCATACGTCATCCCGACCATCGGGTTGTAGACGGGCTGGGCCATCACCCCGTAGGTGACCGGCGGCGCGTAATACACGGTGCCGACCCAGGGTTGGTAGATATACCCCGTCCCGTACACGACGACGCCGTCTGGGGCCACCACCGTCCCCAGGTAGCCGGGCGTGTAGCCGACGTAGACCACCTGTGCCGTCGAGCCGTACACCCGGACGTAGGTCACATAGTAGAGCGGCGAGGTGACGGGGATCGTGTATATCACCGCCGGCACCGCAGGCGCGACGTACCACGACCCACTGAGCGATGTGGCATAGAACCAGACGCCGGACTGGATGGCGTAGTAGGTGGCGGCGTCCACCTGGATGACCGGCACTGGGGAGTTCACGACGTACGCGAGCGGCGTGCCCGCGATCGCCTGAAGCTGCGGGGGTCCGTCGAATGTCGGAGCAAACTTGGGCCCGTTCACGCGGGGCACCGTCGCCGTCTGGGGGATCGAGTTGGTGATAGCGGCTTCCTGCGCCTGGGGGGTGCCGGCCACGGCCGCGAGCACGATGCTAGCCGGGGAATCGTCCGGGATGCGGCGGAAGTCGGGCGGCAAGCTGGCGCTCGCCACGTAGGTCCAGGGGCCGGTGAGGGCCGGACTGCGGTACCAGCGACCGGAGACGAGGATATAGTGGGTGTTGCTCGCCGTGTCGAAGAACACGTCATTGGCGGTGTTGGACGCCCAAGTCAGGCTGGTCTGCGGGATAGGCGTGAAGGCGGGCTGTCCCTTGAACACGAGGAGTTCCGTCGGCGTCTCGCTCACGTAGATCGTGGGCACCCCGTTCGCAAGAGACGGCTTGGGCTGGGCGTTGCCACCATCGATCAGGTCTATCAGGCCGCTCTTGGCCAGATCGCGGGCGGCCTGGTCGATTCCAGGAGGCAGAACCATGGGCTGATACCAGGGCCCCTCGACCGTCCCGGCGTAGAGCCAGCCGTCATAGACATGGAGGTAGAACGTGTTGCTCCCCTGCTCGCGGATGATCAACGCGTGAGTGTTGATGACCCGCTCGAACTTCGTGCCGGGGACCGGCCGCAGGACGGGACTCCCGTCGATCCTGACGAGCATCCCCGGCGAGTCACTGATGAGGATCCGCGGCGGATCGGTATTCACCTGGACACCCGCAGGCTTCGCAGTGTCGGAGGCGGCCAGCGATGCCTCCAGGCGATCGAGCGCGATCGTCCGCTTGGCGGTTGCAGCCAACTGCATCTGGAGCGCGCGCATGTACGCGACGCCCTTATCGGGGAGCGTGGGAAAGGAACTCCTGGTCAAGGTGAGGTCCTCCAGGGTCACCATCCGCGCAACCCGGTCCACCTGGGTCCGCGCTGTCCCCCAGATCACCCCGAAGGTCTCTCGGTCCGAGCCGGTCGGCTTGGCGCCAACCGCGGCCCGAAAGTCGAGCAGGTTTCCTTCCCAGGAGTTGACCTGCGGCTGGTACACGAGCAGCGTGGCATTGCTGAGCTTGAACTCCCGCGGCCACTGGTCGGTGACCGGCACCGCCCCCTTGGTCCCTTGCGCCCGTGCTCCGCCCGCCCACGCCAGCGCGCCAACCATGGTGCATCCGAGGAGAATCAGAGCCGCTGCTCCACCCTTAATCCGTCCCATGACCATACTCCTTCCTGCTTTCTGCCTCTCGCCAAGACGCCAAGCACGCCAAGGGGGAGGATGTCTTCGCCTTTTCTTTCCGTGATCTCCGTGCCCGAGAGAATAGGATCCACCTTTGCGTCCTTTGCGCCTTTGCGTGAGGATCATTCTCTCGCCAAGACGCAAAGATCGCCAAGGGGTAGTTCCTTCTCACCTGTCTCTCCATGCTCTGCGTGTCTGGAATAGAATATGGTCTCCCTTTGCGCGCTTCGCGCCTTTGCGAGAGGAAGGTACTGTCGGTACGCAAAGGGTCACTAATCATCGGCAAGACCGTTGACGATCCGCGTGATTCCGTCCCGTATCAGTGCCTCGCCGAAGTTGAGCAGAAACCCGAGTTTGCGTCCGGTCAACCGCAGGTACGTGAGCACCTGCTTCTTGTGCGCATTGCTCACACTCTCAACTGACTTCAGTTCCAGGATAACCTTGCCCTCGACGATGAGGTCCGCCCGAAATCCCTCGTCGAAGCGGATACCTTGATACTCGATGGGGACGGACACCTCGCGATCCACATGCAGCCCGCGTCCACGGAGTTCGTGGGCCAGAACCGCCGCATAGACGCTCTCCAGCAGGCCGGGACCGAGGGCGCGGTGCACGGCCACGGCAGCATCAACGACAACCTTCCCGATCTGATTCTCGGTCATCACAGCCGATCTCTCGCCAAGCCGCTAAGCACGCCAAGAAGTAGTTCCTTATGCACCTATCTTTCACTGCTCTGCGTGTCTGAGAAAGGAAAGGATCCACCTTTGCGTTCTTTGCGCCTTTGCGAGAGGAGGTCTTTCTCTCGCTAAGACGCGAAGTACGCCAAGGGGAAGTTCTTTTTCCCCTATCTTCCCGTTCTTTGAGTTTTTGGAAGAGGAAACGCTCCACCTTTGCGTGCTTTGCGGCTTTGCGTGAGAAACTTTCTCTCGCCAAGACGCGAAGATCGCCAAGGGGGAGGTCATCTTCACCTATCCTTTCCATTCTGTGCGTTTTCGGAGCAGAAAGGCTCCCCCTTTGCGTGCTTTGCGGCTTTGCGAGAGAATAGCCCCGTTCTTTTGCGTCTCGAAGACGAAGATCGGCCGGTCCTTCTTCACCCCGAACCCGAGCCCCGCCTGGACCTGCACCATCTTCATGAAGGTGTGGCGGTGGGTGACGTTGTTCACCACC
>CAZWXA010000357.1:0-4526 GCA_964637755.1 uncultured bacterium
CGTCAGACGACGAGTCATGGTTCCAGTCCTCCTTGACCACGAGCCCCGCTCGCCGGAACAGTCCCCGCACGGCGGGACTTCCGTCCTGAGAGGCTCGAAGGATGTGTAGAGGTCCGCGGACTACGCGGGGAGGACGAACCGGGACTTCGGAGGGGGCTGCGGAACCGTCAGGCTCGGGGCGGCTGGATCAGGGACCGCAGGCTCGGCGAGGATCGCGACGAGCGGCATCAGCGCGGTGGTCTGCAGACGGGGAGTCGGGCTCGATGGAGCGGCGCACGGCCCGCCACACTCCATCCCCATCGCCGCGCACGGGCCAAACGCCATGACCCACGGGCCGACGATCAGCCACAGAACCACTACCGCAAAGCTGAAAAGAGAGCCCGACCTGACCCGCATCACAGTGTCACGGTAACACAGCGCGGCCTGACGGCCGCAACCAAACTCGAGAGGGTGACGGCTCGGCTTGGGGTATCTCATGGGCGTGGAGGTCAGGACCGCGACGGATATCGCGGCAGCGTGCTGGGGCCGAGACGGCTGACCACGCACGCGGTGGCCAAGGACCCGATGGACCGACCCGCTGGGCGACGCTCTGGTACTGGGAATGATCGGAGTTCTTTGTCTGTCGGGAGTCGAACCGGAGGTCGCCCGAGGGTGGCGGTTCCAAACCTCGTAGGATGGTGGGTGCCATCGACCAGAGCATCCAGGGAGGTCCAGAACCGCCATGAAGGAGTTCATCTCAAGGCATCCCGAGGATGAAAGACATGCAGAAGACACCAAACGTCTCTCGTGACGAGCTCCGTAACGCTCCCTCGACTGCGCGAACGGCAACCGCCCGTCACGTCAAGCCGCTTGCCTGGACGCTTGTCCTGACCGGGGGCTTCCTGGTGGTCGAGGTCATTGCCGGTCTCTGGACCGGGAGCCTGGCCCTCCTCGCCGACGCGGGACACATGCTCACGGACGTCGGCGGCCTCGCGATGGCTCTCTTCGCGATCTGGTTCGCAGCGAAGCCCCCCACGCCGGCGAAGACTTACGGCTATTACCGCGTCGAGATCCTGGCGGCGCTGGCTAACGCCGTCCTGCTCCTCGTCGTGTCGGTCTTCATCCTGTTTGAGGCGTATCGACGGTTCGTCCACCCCCCAAACGTGCTCGGGAAACCGATGCTCGTGGTCGCGGTGGCTGGCCTCGCCGTCAACCTGGCTGGCGTTTGGCTACTCCGTCGGGGATCGGGGGAGAGCCTGAACATCAAGGGCGCTTACTTCGAGGTGGCTAGCGATGCCCTCGGTTCCGTGGGCGTATTGCTCGCCGGGCTCATCGTCGTGACCACAGGCTGGCAGCGCGCTGATCCGCTGATCGGCGCTGGGATCGGCCTGTTCATCATCCCGCGGACGTGGGCGCTCCTGCGTCAGACGGTCAACGTGTTGCTCGAAGGGACGCCGCCTCATGTGGACCTTGCCGACGTTGAGCGCGTCATGCGCACCGTTGCCGGCGTCGTTGAGGTCCACGACCTCCACGTTTGGACGCTGACGTCCGGGAAATACGCGATGAGCGGTCACGTACAAGTCGCCGACTTGTCCGCGGGCAACGAGCTCCTTCGTCGACTCCACGCGCTCCTCCACGAGCGGTTCGGGATCGAACACACGACGATCCAGCTCGAGTCGGAGCCGCTCATGCAGATCCGCTCTCCGGGACAGCCGGGGGCGTGAGCGGTTCGCCCGGGCGCCAACACTCCCGGCGCCCCTCGACGCGGTGTAGTACGCGAGTCATCCGTGCTCCAGCCGATGCTCACTCAGTGGGAGTGCGTGGGCAGATCGTCGTGCGCGTGCGGTCCCTTTCGATGCCGCGACTCGCCTGCATCGGTGGCAGGATCTAGGTGGATGATCGCGCCAGACAGGAACTGTAGGTTGTGTTGGAGCTGGTGCTCTACCTCCTTCGCGATCTCGTGCGCGACACGGACCGTCAGCTCCGGCCCCACGGAGATGTTCACCTCGGCCCGCAGCCGATGGCCCACCCAGCGTGCTCGCACGTCGGTGACGCCGGTGACGCTGTTCACATCACGGGCGATCGCGTGGACTTGATCGATCACCTCCGGCTCGACACCGTCGAGCATGCGGGAGAAGACCATCTTTACCGATCCCCAGACCACGCGCAGGATCGCCACCGTGATGACGAGCCCGGCGATCGGATCCGCCGCGGGAAAGCCGACGTGGACCCCCGCGGCTCCGACGAGCACCGCGAGGCTCGTCCACCCGTCGGTGCGGGCGTGGTAGCCGTCGGCGATGAGCGCCGCGCTGCCGATCTGCTTGCCGGCCCGGATGCGGAAGATCGCGACAGCCTCGTTCCCCACGAAGCCGATGATCGAGGCGGCGGCGACCGCGCCGAGGTGGGACACGGGTTGCGGATGAACGAGGCGCTGGATCGCCTCGTACGCCGCCACGACGGCGCTCGCAGTGATCGTCAGGACGACCGCGAGGCCGGCGAGGTCTTCCACGCGACCGAATCCGAACGTGAAGCGCCGGCTCGGCGGGCGGCGGGCGAACAGGAACGCGATGCCCAGCGGAATGGCCGTCGCGGCGTCCCCGAAGTTGTGGATCATGTCGGCCAGGAGCGCGATGCTGTTCGACAGGATCACCACCGCGAGCTGGAGTAGCGCGGTCACGAAGAGGGCGACGAAGGACCACTTGACCGCCCACAGACCGCGCGCCGTCGTCGTAATCGTCGGATCCACGATGCCGTGCGTGTGCCCGTGGCCTGCGGCATGACCGTGTCCGCCATGGGCGTGCTCGTCGTGCCCATGCCCGGGCCCCGTCTCATGCGCGTGCTCTTCCTCGGTCAAGCGGGTCTCGTACATCCGCCGGGCCGCGCCGATGCTGAGCGCGAGGACGACGCGAAACTCGTGCGGCTCGGGGATCTCGCTCGCGGCCTCCAGAAACCCGTCGCCGAGCCGGAAGGCGAACGGCTGCCGCGCGCCATGAGGCCTGAGGGTCTCGATCTCGACGGCCCCAGGCGGTGGCGCAACAGCCTGCTGGCGCTCGTCGAAGAAGTAGAGGCGGAAACGAGGCGGCACCCCCGTCTCGAAGACGCTGATCTCGACGAAGCCTCCCTCGACGGCGACGAGCGGTCCGCCGTGGGGGCCGTGCCCCTCGGAGTAGCTGGCCTGACCGCTTTTTCGATCGGTCATTGGATGTTCACTTGATAAACTCATCAACTATGGTAATACACGCCAAGCGCGCACTACCCGAAATCGTGAGCGCCCGGAAGGTTAGGGCGACCCGGGACGGTCTCCCCGCCCCGGCGGTGCTCGGGGAGGCCGCGGAGGTCTTCAAGCTCCTCGCGAACCCGGTCCGGCTCTCGCTCATGCACGCGCTTGCGCATGATGTGCTGACGGTCGGGGATCTCGCGCGGGCTCTGGATCTCTCGCTGTCCGTCACGAGCCACCAGCTGGCGCTGCTGCGAAGGATGCGCCTCGTCGCATCACGCGACGAGGGCAGGCTCACCCACTACCGCGCCACGGACGAGTTCGTCGGCCACTTGGTCCACGACTGCCTGGTCCACGTGGGTGAAAGGCTCGGCCGGGAAAGCGGACCCCACCACCATGCGCACAGCGTGTCCCGTCCGCGGAGGAAGATGCCAGCGCCTGCGTCAGGTCGGAGCCGCAGAGGGTCTCCATGACCTCGCGGTCGATGGCGGGCTCGGTGAGCGTCGGCATCGCGTCTGCCCATGCCAAGTCCCGACAGGAGAGAGCCGCCCCATGAGCACATCCTCGATGAACACCTGGAAGACAGCCAGTGACGGACGGGGCAAACTCGGCAGTCTAGCGTTGAAAGGTATCGCGAGACTGCCGACGAGATCGGCGACCTTCACATGCACGCGGGTCTGGGCGCCTGCGGGAAGCCGCGCGTCGTATTCGTACCAGAACCAGTGCGTGAGGGCGGTCTCAGCTCGCGCGAGCGGCCACGCGCGGAGATCATGCTGCACTTCGCGGTGACGATGAGAACGGCCCTGGCCGGGTAGCGGCCTTGGAGTCAAGAACTCTCTCGCGCGTCCCCCACTCCGCGTAACTCCCTCCGCCTCCTCACCGGGGACCGGCGCGAGGTCGGGGCCGCCGTGGCGAGCCAACTCCGCGTCGACTTCGAGGCCGAGGTGCTGCCCGAGGAGAAGATCCGAGTGGTCGAGCGGCTGCAACGCGAGGGTCATATCGTCGCGATGGTCGGCGACGGCATCAACGACGCGCCGGCGCTCGCCCAGGCGGATGTCGGGATCGCGATGGGGGTGGCGGGAACCGACGCCGCCATCGAGGCCGCGCACGTGGCGCTGATGCAGGACGACTGGCGAGCGGTCGCCGAGGCGGTCGCCATCGGCCGCCGCGCCTTCCGCACGATCAAGCAGAACCTGTGGTTCACCGCAGGTTACAACGTCGTCGGCATCGCGCTGGCGGCGGCCGGCTGGCTCCCGCCGATCGTCGCCGCGGCGGCGCAGTCATTGCCGGACGTGGTCGTCATGCTGAACTCCTCGCGCCTGTTGCGCGC
>CAZWXA010000358.1:0-4501 GCA_964637755.1 uncultured bacterium
CACCGCCGCCATCGGCGCCGCCGGCATCGACCGCATCCGCCTGGTCCACGAGACCCATCCCGGCAACCCGAATGCCCCGAAGGCCCTCGGCGAGTACATCACCGGGTACCGGACGCTCTACCCCCGGAACGACGTCAACCAGCCGCGCATCAACACCAGTCTCAACATGCTCGCCCTCGCCATCAAGAAGGCGAACACCACCGACGTGGACCAGGTGGCCGCCGCGCTCGAGGGGATGGAGTGGACGAACCTGAGCGGCGATCAGGTCGTCATGCGCCGTGAGGATCACCAGCTCCAGATGCCGATCTACATCTCCGTGCACACCGACAAGGGCATCACCTACGACCTCGACGCCTCCGGCTTCGGCCTGCTGCTGGAGAGCAGGATCGACCGCGACAAGGTGACGCAGCCCTCGACCTGCAAGATGGAGCGCCCGGGCTAAGGCGCACGCGCCGGGGCGGGCCCGCCGGCGGGCCTGCCCCGGCGGCCCCCGATGATCGAGCTTCACTTCTTCTCCCTCCTGAATGGGGTCGTCTACGGCATGCTGCTGTTCATGCTGTCGAGCGGCCTCACCGTGATCTTCGGCATGATGGGTGTCCTGAACTTCGCGCACGCCGGCTTCTACATGCTCGGCGCCTACGTCGCCTACACGCTGAGCACCCGGCTCGGCTTCTGGACGGGACTCCTTGTGGCCCCGCCCGTCGTCGGCGTGCTGGGCGCGCTCGTCGAGCGCTACGGGCTCCGGCGGGTGCACCGCTTCGGGCACCTCGCCGAGCTGATCTTCACCTTCGGCCTCGCGCTCGTGATCGAAGAGATCGTGCAGGTCGTCTGGGGCCGGCCGGCGAAGGCCTACACGCTGCCGGCGGCGCTCGACTTCGCGCTCTTCCGGCGGTCCAACGCGAGCTTCCCCGCCTACAAGGCGTTCATGCTGCTCGTTGCCGTCGCGATCTTCCTCTTGCTGTTCTCCCTGCTCGCACGGACGCGCGCCGGCCTCATCATCCAGGCCGCACTGACGCACCCGGCGATGGCGGGGATGCTCGGCCACAACGTGCCGCGCGTCTTCATGGTCGTCTTCGGCATCGGCTCGGCGCTGGCCGGGCTCGCCGGCGTGATCGCGGGCCCGGTGCTGGGCACGTTCCCCGGGATGGCCCAGGTCCTGGGCAGCATCGTCTTCGTCGTCGTGGTGATCGGCGGCCTCGGCTCGCTCACCGGCGCCTTCGTCGCCTCGCTGCTCATCGGCGTGCTGCAGACCTTCGCCGTCGGCCTCAACTACTCGCTCGGCGACGTGCTCGGCGGTCTCGGCATCCACGTCACCCGCGGGGGATGGCTCAGCGATCTGTGGCCGCTGACGGTGGCCCAGGTGGCGCCGATCCTCCCGTATCTGCTCCTCGTGCTCGTCCTCATCGTCAGACCCACCGGCCTCTTCGGGACGCGCGAGACGTGAGCACGCCGGCCCCGACCGCCGCCCGGCGCCTCGGTGTCCCCGAGGCCGGTCTCGCCCGGCGGGCCCGCCGGTACGCCGCCTGGATCGCGGCGGCCCTTCTGCTGGCGGCGCTGCCTCACGTCCTGCGCGCGCCCATCGCGATCTCGGTGATGAATCAGATGGGCATCTCCGTCGTGTTCGCGCTCAGCTACAACATGCTGCTCGGCCAGGGCGGCATGCTCTCGTTCGGCCACGCCGTCTACTTCGGCCTCGGCGGCTTCATCGCGATCCACGCCCTCAACCTGGTCGGCCACGGCCAGCTTCACCTTCCGGTGGCGCTGCTGCCGCTGGTCGGCGCGCTCGGCGGCCTCGTCTTCGCGGCGCTCTTCGGAAGCTTCTCGACCAACCGGGCGGGAACGGTCTTCGCCATGATCTCGCTCGGCATCGGCGAGCTCGTCGCCTCATCGTCGCTGATCTTCAACAAGTTCTTCGGCGGCGAGGAGGGCGTCACCGGCAACCGCACGAAGGCGCCGCCGCTCCTGGGCCTCGAGATCAAGACCGACCTCCAGGTCTATTACCTCATCGCCTTCTGGGCGTTCGTGGCGACGGCGCTGATGTACGCCTTCTCGCGCACGCCGATCGGCCGCATCGCCAACGCCGTGCGCGACAACCCCGAGCGCGCCGAGTTCGTCGGCTACAGCCAGCGCTGGGCGCGCTACGTCTCGTTCTGCGCCGCCGGGCTCTTCGCCGGCGTGGCGGGCGGCCTCTTCGCGGTGAACTACGAGATCCTCACCGCGGAGAACGTGGGCCTGGCCACCTCCGGCTCGGTGCTGCTCATGGCCTACATCGGCGGCGTCGGCTTCTTCTTCGGCCCGATCCTCGGCGCCATCGTCTTCACGTTCCTGCAGTCCATGCTGAGCGACTACACGCGCATCTGGCTCCTCTACCTCGGGGTCCTCTTCCTGGCCACGGTGATGTTCGCGCCGGCCGGGATCGCCGGGATCCTCGCCATGCATGGCCCGGCGTGGCGCGCCCGCCGCCTCCACCGGCTGGTCGGCCCGTACCTGCTGGCGGCGGTCCTGGCGCTGGTGGCGGCGGTGGGCGTCGTCGGGATCCTCGAGCTCGTGCAGTTTGTTGCGGCAGGAACGGGGGGCCGGACGACCAGGCGGCTCTTCTGGCTCACCGTGCCCGTCTTTGCGGCATGGCCCTGGTCCGGCTGCGCCGCGCTCGCGGTCGGGGGCGCTCTCGCGCTCCGCCGAGTCGGGCCCAGGGTGGCCGCGGCCTTCACTGACGCGAGCCGGCCGGCGCTCCCGCGGGGGCGCTGAGCGGTGGCTTCGCCGAGCCCGTCGATGACCCCGGCGATCGAGCTCAGCAATGTCTACAAGAACTTCGGCGCCACGCAGATCATCCGCGGCGTCAGCCTCGCGATCGAGGCGGGGACCCGGCAGGCCCTCATCGGTCCCAACGGCGCCGGCAAGTCGACGCTCTTCAACCTGATCACCGGCAAGTATCCGGTGTCCCGGGGCCGCGTTCGGGTCAGGGGCGAGGACGTCACCGGCCTCCGCCCGTACAAGATCAATCGACGGGGGCTGAGCCGCTCGTTCCAGGTGACGAACATCTTCTCGCGACTCAGCGTCTTCGAGAACCTGCGCTGCGCCGTGCTGTGGTCGCTCGGCTACAAGTACTCCTTCTGGCACTTCGTGGACGGCCTGCCCGAGGTGCAGGAGCGCGCCGAGACGGTGATGGAGCAGATCAACCTGAGCGCGCGCCGTGACGTGCCGGCCGGCGTCCTCTCCTACCCCGAGCAGCGCGCGCTCGAGATCGGCTTCGCGATCGCGGGCGGCGCCGACGTCATCCTTCTCGACGAGCCGACCTCGGGGATGAGCCGGGCCGAGACCGAGCAGGTGGTGCAGCTCATCCGGGAGGTGACGGCGGGCAAGACGCTGCTGATGGTCGAGCACGACATGGGCGTCGTCTTCGACCTCGCCGACCGCATCGCCGTCCTCGTCTACGGCCAGATCATCGCTCACGACCGGCCCGAGCAGATCCGCGGCAACGCCGCCGTCCAGGAGGCGTACCTCGGCCTCCCGCAAGACGCGCCCGCGTGATCGCCCTCGGCGGGCTCGACGCGTGCTGACCGTCACCGACCTCCACGCCTTCTACGGCAAGAGCCACATTCTCCACGGGGTGAGCCTGCGCGTCGGCGCGGGGGAGATCGTCAGCCTGCTCGGCCGCAACGGCGTCGGCCGCTCGACGACGATCAAGGCGATCATGGGCGACGTCCACGCGCTCGGCTCGGTCCGCTTCCGCGACGAGGAGATGTGCGGGCAGCCGCCGTACCAGATCGCCCGGAAGGGGCTCGGGTACGTGCCCGAGAACCGCGACATCTTCCCGACGCTCACCGTGCGTGAGAACCTCCTGCTCGGCATGAAGAACCCGCGCAAGCCCGGGCGCTGGGCGATCCAGGACATGTTCCGCCTCTTCCCGCCGTTGCGCGAGCGCGCGGATCAGCCCGGCGGCGTCCTCTCCGGCGGCGAGCAGCAGATGCTCACGATCTGCCGCACGCTCATGGGCGATCCGGATCTCGTCATGATCGACGAGCCGACCGAGGGGCTGGCGCCCATGCTCGTCCAGCAGGTGGCCAACCTGCTCGTGGAGATCGCCGGCCGCGGCATCGCGATCCTGCTCGTCGAGCAGAAACTGACGATCGCGCTGACGATCTCCCGCCGCGTCTACGTCATGGGCCACGGCCGCATCGTGTTCGAGGGCACGCCCGACGACCTCCGCCGCAACCAGGGCATGAGGAAGGAGTGGCTGGAGGTCTAGTGACCGGAAGAACCTGACCATCCAGGCATACGAGGTCGCCGCGTTCCTCGCCCAGCAGGCGGTCGAGAAGTACCTGAAGGGCGCCAGGATGATCTCTTCGGGGCGGCTCCGGCCCCGGCATGTGATCTCAAGGTTGGCGCACGTCACGCCCTGCACCGCGTACCGCTGCGGCCTGACCTCGTAGCCCTGGGCATCAGGGTCAGGACCGCCGCTGTCCTCACGCGAGCATCGCCTCGCATCGCTCGAGCAGGG
>CAZWXA010000359.1:0-1395 GCA_964637755.1 uncultured bacterium
GCGAGCCGAATGGGGCTGCCCGCCGCGACAGGACCCGTCCGCCTCTCGGGTGATACGTTCATGAATGGTTCGGGCTAGCGCTCCGGGGCGAACGACCGCCGCTCCCCCCAGCGGTCACGCGTGGTGGCGATGTCGTTCACAGGTCCTGACTGCCGGGACCCGGCTCCCTTCCTCCACTCGCCCCCCGGGCCCATCTAGGCGCCGCATCGATCGAAGCGGCGGATATAATGGGGCGGTGGATTCCTGGCTCCGGACGGCGGTGCTCGGTCTCGGCATGCTCGCACTCGCAGGATGCTCGGCCCCGGCGGCGTCGTCCCGGGCCGACGGAAGCCCGCGGGCGCGCTGCCTGAACCAGGCTTCGCCAGGCGCGCCGGCTGACGAGTCGCGCCCCCTGATATTCCTGCTCTGCATCCAGTCGCCCTGACGCCGGCGGTCGGTTTCCCCACGGCCCGGGTCTCCGGAACGGCATGATGGGCTTTCTCGTCGACCCGGAGTTCTGGGCGCGCTGGCTCGCCATCGTCGTCATCGACCTGACCCTCGCGGGCGACAACGCGCTCGTCATCGCCCTCGCGGTGCGGACCTTGCCGCGGCGCCAGCAGTTCCTCGGGCGTGTATGGGGAACTATGGGTGCTGTAGTTCTGCGCGTCCTGTTCATCACCGTCGTCACGTTCCTGCTCCGCATCCCCCTGCTCCGGCTCCTGGGAGGGATCCTCCTCGTCTGGATCGCGCTGAAGCTCCTCCGCCAGGACGGCGGCGGCGAGGAGCATGTCCGGCAGGGCACGTCGCTCCGGGAGGCGATCTGGATCATCATCGTCGCCGACGTCGTGATGAGCCTCGACAACGTGCTCGCGGTGGCCGGCGCGGCGCACGGCGACCTCGTGCTGGTGGCCTTCGGGATCGCCTTCTCGTTGCCGCTCGTCGTCTGGGGGAGCGGGATTCTCGCGCGGCTGATGACGCGCCACGCCTGGATCGTCTGGTTCGGAGGCGGCATTCTCGGCTACGTCGCCGGCCAGATGGTGCTGGACGACCACGTGGTCAGGGGATGGCTGGGGGGCCTCGCCGGCCTGCTGCACCGCGCGCTCCCGGTCGCCCTCGGTGTCGTCCTGACGGCGCTCGGGTGGTGGTTCGCCCGGCGTGCCGCCAGGGGGAGAGGTGACCGCGTCGAATGAGGCCGCTTCGAGCGAGGCGGCACCGTGCGTTTGCAATCGAGCCGGGTATCGGATATAGTCCGGGTCAACACATGGCCATGGTGAACTCGAAGGTACTGTCTCTGGGCCTCGTTCTGGCGCTGCCGGGCCTGCCCGGAGCATCCGCGAGCTAGATCGACTCGTCGGATGCCACGGGCAGGGTCAGGCCCGCGGCTCTCGTAGAACCAAGGGCCACGGGCCACAAACC
>CAZWXA010000359.1:1495-4479 GCA_964637755.1 uncultured bacterium
CCTCGGGAAGCCGTCGTGGACGTTGACACTTCCGCTCGCCATCTGCTAGGGTCAAAAGACTTTTTCGAAATTCCCGCACGGGGAGCTGCCCCCATGGCGAAATTCGTGTATTCCTTCGGCGCAGGCGAGGCCGAGGGCTCCTCCAAGCTGCGCGCCCAGCTCGGCGGCAAGGGATGCGAGATCGCCGAGATGACCAACCTCGGGATCCCCGTCCCGCCGGGGTTCACGATCACCACCGAGGCGTGGGCGAGATGGAGGGAAGAGGGCCAGCTGCCGCCGGACGTGTGGGAGCAGGTGCTGGAGGGGCTCGCCAAGCTCGAGACGACGGCCGGCGCCACCGTCGGCGATGCAGAGCGGCCGTTGCTCGTCTCCGTGCGCTCCGGTGCTGCCGTATCGATGCCGGGAATGATGGAGACCGTGTTGAACCTCGGCCTCAACGACACGACCGTCGAGGGATTGGCGGCGAGGACTCGAAACGAACGTTTCGCGTGGGACTGCTACCGCCGCTTTGTCGCGATGTTCAGCGGCGTTGTCCTCGGGATCAAGCGACGAGAGTTCGAGGCGCTGATCGAGGAAACCAAGGCGCGCCTCGGCGTCGAGACGGATGCCGAACTGCCGGCCGGCGAACTGCGAAATCTTACCAAGCGGTTCAAGGCGTTCGCCCTGTATAGGTCTCCTGACGCCCGGCCGTTTCCGGACGATCCCCACGGCCAGCTCCGGCGTGCCATCGAGGCCGTGTTCAACTCTTGGTTCGCCAAGAAGGCGGTCGAGTACCGTCGGATCCATCGAATTCCCGAGGACTCGGGCACGGCGGTCACCATCATGGCTATGGTGTTCGGGAACCTGGGTGAGACATCGGGCACCGGGGTGGCGTTCACCCGGGACCCCGCCACCGGGGCGAAGCGCTTCTACGGGGAGTTCCTGACCAACGCCCAGGGCGAGGACGTGGTCGCCGGCATCAGGACCCCCGAGTCGATCACGGCCCTCGAACAGCGCATGCCGAAGATATACGGCGAACTGGTCGCGATCAAGGACCGGCTCGAGCGGCACTACCGCGACATGCAGGATATCGAATTCACGGTCCAGGAGGGAACCCTCTACGTCCTCCAGACGCGCTCGGGCAAACGCACCGCGGCCGCGGCCGTCGGAGTCGCGGTGGAGATGGTGCGCGAGGGCCTGATCGACAAGGAGACCGCGATCCTCCGGGTCGAGCCCGCGTCGCTGAACCAGTTGCTCCATCCGATCTTCGATGCCGCGGAGAAGGATCGGGCGCTCGAGGAGCGACGCGGCCTCGCGAAGGGCTTGCCGGCGGCGCCCGGAGCCGCTGTGGGCCGGGTCGTGTTCGACGCCGATCGCGCGGTCGAGTGGGCCAAGACCGGCCAAGGGGTCATTCTCGTCCGTCCCGAGACCTCCCCGGAGGACGTCGCCGGCATGTACGCGGCCAAGGGAATCCTGACGTCGGTCGGCGGGCTCACGTCGCACGCGGCGGTCGTCGCGCGGGGCATGGGGAAGTCGTGCGTGGTCGGGGCGAAGGACATCGTGGTCGATACCGACAAGCGGATGTTCCAGGTGGGCAACCTGTTCGTCCGCGAGGGCGAGACGATCTCGATCGACGGCGGCACGGGCGAGGTCGTTCTTGGCGAGATCACGCTGATCCCGCCGAGCATCAGCGGCGAGCTCGACGTGTTCCTCAGGTGGGCGGACGAGGTGCGGACGATGGGGGTCCGCGCCAACGCGGACACCCCGGAAGACGCCCGCAAGGCGCGGGAGTACGGGGCGCAAGGCATCGGGCTCACGCGCACGGAGCACATGTTCTTCAAGCCGGAGCGGATCCCGATCGTCCGGGAGATGATCATGGCGGAGGACTCGAAGGCCCGGCGCGACGCCGTGGACCGCCTGCTGCCCCTGCAGCGCGAGGACTTCGTCGGGATCTTTCGCGCCATGGACGGCTACGCGGTCACGATCCGGCTCCTCGATCCGCCCCTCCACGAGTTCCTGCCGAAGTACAGCGATCTGGTCGAGGACTGGGCGCGTCTCGAAGCCCTGGGGATCAACCCCGAGCGCAAGCACGATCTCGAGCGAACGATGGCGAAGGTGCGGTCCCTCCAGGAGATGAATCCGATGCTCGGCCACCGCGGTTGCCGGCTCGGCATCACGTTTCCCGAGATCTACGACATGCAGGTGCGCGCCGTCATCGAGGCGGCCTGCGCGGTGGTGAGGCAGGGCGTCCGGGTCGAGCCGGAGATCATGATTCCGCTGACGGGCACGGTCGGCGAGATGAAACTCATGTACGAGCGGACGAAGGAGGTCGCGGACAGGGTGCTGGCCGAGGCGGGCATGTCCGTTCGATACCTGATCGGCAGCATGATCGAGGTGCCGCGCGCGGCGCTCGTGGCCGACCAGATCGCGCAGCACGCGGACTTCTTCTCCTTCGGCACCAACGACCTGACCCAGATGACGTTCGGGTACAGCCGCGACGACATCGGGAAGTTCCTCCCGCACTACCTGGAGAAGGGGCTGCTTCCGGAGGACCCGTTCTCGGTGCTCGATCAGGAGGGCGTGGGAGCGCTGATCCGGATGGGCATCGAGCGGGGGCGGCAGACCCGACCCGACCTGAAGGTGGGTATCTGCGGTGAGCACGGTGGCGAGCCGGCATCGGTCGAGTTCTGCCACCAGGTCGGCATGAGCTACGTCTCCTGCTCGCCATTCTCGATTCCCATCGCCCGCCTCGCCGCCGCCCACGCCCGGATCAAGGAAGTGCGAGGCGCAGCCGCAGGCGAGCCGAGCTGATGAATCCGGGATGAGCGAAGCGGGTGCGAGGCGCAGCCCGGTGTTCGAGCCGACCGGCGACGGCGAGCCGGAGGCGAGCCCGCCGGGAGGCGAGGCCCGAGAAGATCGAGCCGACACCGAGTCTGGTGCCAAGAGGGGGCAAGCATGCGTGATTTCGACGGCGTCTTCATTCCCGTCACCACCCCGTTCCGCGG
>CAZWXA010000360.1:0-4478 GCA_964637755.1 uncultured bacterium
GACGGTCTTGCCGTCGAGCCCGTCCAGGCGCGGCGCCAGCGCCTTGCGCGTCACCTTCGGCGCGAACCCCGTCGGATCGAGGACCGTGATCTTGGCGCTCATGCTGACCCTCCTGTGCCGTGACGGGCCGGATCGAGAGGCTCTCCTTCGCGATCGCCTGAGCCGGCAGCAGGCGTGTCGGTTGGCGAGGCAGCCCACCCAGGCCCTCGCCGAGACCGCTATTATAAGCTTCGTCAGGAGGTAGCTGATCGTCGCACTGATCAGCCGCTCGGATTGGCGAATGGGTTGTGCTGGCACAGTCCTGCGCTCCCTCCGCTTCCGCCTCCACCTCGGAGCACGCACATGATGCGCGAAATTGAGAGTCAGCACGTCACTTCCTTTTCTCATCCGCAATTGGCAGGGCTACTTGTGGAACGCTCTTTTCGTGCCCAAGAATTGCACTCTTGAGATACTGCCGGCGGCGGAGTCTCTCCGGTGGGAGCGCGCGTGAAATCGCATCCAGGTTGGCGGTAGAGCCGGCTCGCGCTGCCTCCCGTCTCCCGGACAGGGTCGGGGATCAGGTCTGCTTGGTTTCGAGCTCGGCCCAGCGGGCGTAGAGACGGTCCACCACGGCTCGCGCCGCTTCGACCGCCGCGTAGCGGGTCTGGAGCGCCGCCGCGTCGGCGGCGATGGCGGAGTCGGCCACCGCGCGCTCGCACTCCTTCAAGGCGGTCTCCGCCTCCAGGATCGCGCGCTCCATGCCGTCCCACTCGCGCTGCTCGAGGTAGCCGAGGCGCTTCGGCCGCGAGCGCGCGCGGTCGCGCTCGGCCGGCGCGCCGGCCCCTTCGCGCGGTGCTGGGGCGCGTGACAAACGCGCCGCCTCCCACTGGGCGTAGTCGGCGAACTGCTCCGCCCCACTCGCGCCGTCGAGGGCCAGGATCACGGTGGACACGCGCTCGAGCATGAAGCGGTCGTGGGTGACCAGGACGAGCCCGCCCTCGAACTCCGCCAGGCTGTCTTCCAGGACTTCCAGGGTCGGGATGTCCAGATCGTTGGTCGGCTCGTCGAGCAGAATCAGATCGGCGGGCTCGCGCATCAGCCGCGCGATCAGGATGCGGGCCTGCTCGCCGCCCGACAGACGGCCCACCGGCACCTCGAGCTGCTCGGGCCGGAACAGGAAGCGCTTGGCCCACGAGGCGACGTGGGTGCTGCGCCCCTGGAAGGTGACGGTGTCCCCTTCGGGGGCGAGGGCGTGGCGCAACGGCTGGGCGGGGTCGAGGCCCGTGCGCGCTTGCTCGAAGCGCACCAGGCGCAGGCCGTAGGCCCGCTCGATCTCGCCGCCGTCCGGGAGGATCGTGCCCGCGAGCAGGTCGAGCAGCGTGGTCTTGCCGCTGCCGTTGGGGCCCATGAGGCCGACCCGGGTGCCGGGGGTGATGATGAGGTCGAGGCCCTCGAAGAGCGGGCGGCCACCGAGCGACTTGGTCAGCCCGCGCGCCACCAGCAGCTTGCGGCTCCGGCGTGCCGAGGACGTGAAATCGATGCCCGCGGTGGCGACGCGGCCCCGGGCGCGGGCGCCTTCCAGCTCCTCGATGAGGCGCCCCGCCTCCTTGATGCGGCCCCTGGCCTTGGTGGAGCGCGCCTTGGCGCCCCGGCGGAGCCACGCGATCTCCCGCCGGACGGTGTTGGCGAGCACCTCCTCGTAGGCGACCTGCCCGCGCAGGAAATCGTCCCGCCGGACGAGATATTCGCTGTAGGGGCCGTCGCTCTCGAAGAGGCCGGTTGGATAGACGGGATTGAGCTCGAGCATGCGGGTGGCCACACGCTCGAGGAAGTAGCGATCGTGGCTGACCACGATGAGAGCGCGCGCCTCGGCGGTGAGAACGCGCTCCAGCCACAGGATCCCTTCGACGTCGAGGTGGTTGGTGGGCTCGTCCATCAGCAGGATGTCGGGCTCGGAAGCCAGCTCCCGGGCGATGGCCAGGCGCTTCTTCCAGCCGCCCGAGAGCGTGTCCGCCTCAGCGCGTCCGTCAGAAAAGCCGGCGCGACCCAAGGCCAGCGCGATGCGGCCCGGCCGGTCGTCGTCGTTCCCGCCGGTCAGGACCGCGGCCACGACGTCCTCCACGGTGCCGCCCGGTGGGAACCCCGGATCCTGGGGCACGTACCCGACCCGGACACCGCCGCGGACGGACCGAGTGCCCCGCTCGGGGCTCTCCAGCCCGGCCAGGATCTTGAGGAGCGTGGACTTGCCGGAGCCATTGGGGCCCACCAGCCCCGCCCGGTCCCCTTCGAAGAGCCCGAACGACAGCGCCTCGAAGAGCGAGCGGGTCCCGTAGGCCTTGCTGACCGCCTCACAGCTGAGCAGCAGCGCCCGGGGCACCGGGCTACTTCTTCTTCTGCTTCGGCTTCCAGTGGTTCTCGATGAACAGACGCCTACCCCGTCGGAGTGAGGACCGTGATCTTGGCGCTCATGCTGACCCTCCCCGTGCCGCGACGGACCGGATCGAGAGGTTCTCCTTCGCGATCGCCTGAGCCGGCAGCCGGCGCGTCCGGTTGGCGAGGCAGTCCACCCGGGCCCTCGCCCAGAGGGCTATTATAAGCTTCGTCAGGAGGTAGCTGATCGTCGCACTGATCAGCCGCTCGGATTGGCGAATGAGGAGCGCAAGCGCCGCGAAGAAGCGCGGCAAAGGTCCATCCACAATGAGGTCGGGCGTCGACGGACCGAATGCCGCAGGCGGGTGGGGGAGCGGCAACGAAAGGTCGATCCCCGTGGCGGAGGCAGCGGCGTTGCGCCCGAGCAACGCGTTCGCCGTCTTCGAGAAAGAGGCCGTCGAGCAGTCCATCCCCTCGCGCTTCGAGCAGCAGGTGGCGAGGTGTCCGGGCCGGCTCGCCGTCAAGGCGGGACGCCACGCCCTGACCTATTCGGAGTCCAGGAAGTGGCTCCTGGCGTAGGCGCCGGCGGGCCGCCGGAGTATCATCGGGCCCTGTGCCATGACCAACTCCCACACCCGCATCGCGCGAGAGTTCCACGACCGGACGGCGCACTCGCCCGCCTCCGTCCGGTCGAGCGGGCACTACCTGGACTGGGACATCAAGCCGCTCCCGTTCAAGATCTACCCCGACCTCGCGTCCGTCTCTCTGCCGAGGGAATTTGCGCCGGTGTCGCAGGACACGCTCCGCGTGCTCGCGCCAGGCGGATGGCCTGGGCGCGCGGTGCCCGACGCCGTCGCGCCGGAGCCGACCGCGCCACATGGGCCGCCGGAGGCCATGACTCTCGACGCGCTCGCGCTGGTCCTGTTCCTGTCGGCCGGTCTCACGAAGAAGAAGACCTCCCCGGGCGGCGGCGAGATCCATTTCCGGGCGGCCCCGTCGACCGGTGCGCTCTACCAGACCGAGGTGTATGTCGTGGCCGGGGCGGTCGACGGGCTCCCGGCGGGCGTGTACCACTTTTCTCCGGGCGACTTCAGCCTGCGCCGGCTCCGCGCGGGCGACCATCGCGCCGTCCTGGAGGCGGCCGGGGCGGATCGCGACCTCGCGCGGAGGCCGGTCACGCTGGTGCTCTCGGCGATCTACTGGCGCAACACCTGGAAGTACCAGGCCCGCGCCTACCGGCACCTCTTCTGGGATTCGGGAACGATGCTGGCCAACCTCCTGGCGGTGGGCTCGGCGCTGGGTCTCGGTCCGTGGATCCTGACCGGGTTCGTCGACGCGGACGTGAACCGGCTCCTGGGGCTCGACTCCGACCAGGAAGCGAGCCTCGAGCTCGTGGCGCTGGGGCCGGTTCCCGCGCGGCCCCGCCCAGGCCACCCCTCGGAGGAGGTGACGGCGGGATCGTCCGCGAGCGCCCCGTCCCCCACGGATCCGCGGGGGGCCTTCGCCGGGCCCGATTCGCCCGCTCCGCGGCCGACCAGGGTGGAGCCGATCGCCTTCCCGAGCGTTCCGCTGTCGTCGAGCTCGGTCGACTACCCGCTGCTGCGCGAGGTCCACGCCGCGTCGATGCTCGACACGCCCGAGGCCGTCCGCGCCTGGCGGCAGGCCGCGCCGCTGCCGGGGCGATCGGCGGGAGGGACGACGATCGCGCTCCCGGCGCCACGGACCGGCGCGGGGCGCGCGCTCGGGGACACCATTCTCCGCCGCGGCTCGACCCGGCAGTTCAGCCACGCCCCGCTCGCCGCGGCCGAGCTCTCGACCGCGCTCGCCGTCGTGGGCGCCGGGTTCGCCGCGGATTTTCCGCCCGGGCTCGTGTCGGTCTACCTCGTCGTCAACGCCGTCGAGGGCGTCGAGGCCGGAAGCTACCACTACGAGCCAGGCCCGCACCGCCTCGAGCTCCTGCGGCGCGGGGACTTCCGCGCCCGGTCCGCCCATCTCTGCCTGGAGCAGCCCCTCGGCGGGGACGCCGCGGCGGTCCTCTACTTCCTGGCGCCGCTCGACGCGATCCTCGCGCGCTGGGGCAACCGCGGATACCGGATCGCGAACCTCGAGGCGGGGATCCGCGGGGGGCG
>CAZWXA010000361.1:0-4469 GCA_964637755.1 uncultured bacterium
GGGCCGACTGGAGCGGGCTCACGCGGGTGGCCGGCGCCTTCCTCCTCACGCTCGCGGGGCTCTACGCGCTCCGCGCGGTCCAGAGCTACCTGATGCACCTGACGGGCCAGCGGGTCATGCACGATCTCCGCCACGGCCTCTTCGCCCACATCCAGAGGATGGACGCCGCCTTCTTCGACAAGAATCCGGTCGGCAGGCTCATGACCCGGATCCTCAACGATGTGGAAGCCGTCAGCGACATGTTCGCGAGCGGCGCGGTGGCGATCCTCGGCGACGTGGTCACGGTGGCGGGGATCGTGGTCGTGATGCTGGCCATGAACTGGCGGCTGGCCCTGGTCACCTTCGCCCTGGTCCCCCTCCTCGCGGTCTCCGTCGCCTACTTCCGCCGCCAGGCGCGGAACGCCTACCGGGGGCTCCGCACCCGGCTGGCGCGGCTCAATGCCTTCCTCCAGGAGAACCTCCAGGGCATGATGGTCATCCAGCTGTTCTGCCGCGAGCGGGAGGAGCGACGCGCCTTCGAGGCTCTGAACGCCGACTACCGCCGGACCCAGTTCCGCTCGACGGTGTACGACGCCTCGCTCTACGCCGTGGTGGAGGCCATCGGGTCGGCGGCCGTCGCGCTCCTTCTCTGGTACGGGGGCGGCCAGATCTGGGATGGCGTCCTCACCTTCGGCGGCCTGGTGGCCTTCATCGAATACACGAACCGGTTCTTCCTGCCTATCCGGGATCTCGGCGCCAAGTATGCGGTCATGCAGGCGGCCATGGCCTCTTCGGAGCGGATCTTCGGGCTGCTGGACCTCGAGCCCGGTATCAAACCGGGCCCCGGGCCCGCCCGCGCGGCCGCCCGGGAGCGCGCCGGGCCGGACGCGCCATCGCCCGCCGTCGAATTCCAGAACGTGTGGTTCGCCTACACGGGGGAGGAGTGGGTACTGAGCGACTGCTCGTTTCGCGTCGCGGCCGGGGAGCGCGTGGCGCTGGTCGGGGTCACCGGCGCCGGCAAGAGCACCATCGCCCGCCTCCTCGACCGCTCCTACGACATCGCCCGGGGCCGGGTGCTCGTGGGTGGCATGGACGTCCGCGAGTGGGATCCCATCGCGCTCCGGCGCCACGTGGGGCTCGTCCTCCAGGATGTCTTTCTCTTCACGGGCAGCGTCGAGGCCAACCTCCGAATGGGCACGGACGGCGCGGCCGGCCGCGAGGCGCTGGAGCGGGCGGCGACGCTCGCCAACGCCCGGGGCTTCATCGAGGCGCTGCCCGGTGGCTTCGGATACGGGATCAAGGAGCGCGGCGCGAATCTCTCGCACGGACAGCGCCAGCTGCTGGCCATTGCGCGCGCCCTCGTGTACAATCCAGCCGTCCTCGTGCTGGACGAGGCGACGTCCAGCGTGGACCCCGAGTCGGAGGCGCTCGTCCAGGGCGCCATGGAGCGCCTGGTGGAAGGGCGGACGAGCTTCGTCATCGCGCATCGCCTCTCCACCGTGCAACGCGCGGATCGCGTTCTGGTCCTGCACAGGGGCCGCGTGAGCGAGGAGGGCACCCACGCCGAGCTGCTCCGCCGCGACGGCCTCTATTCGCGCCTGTACGAACTGCAGTGCGGGAGGTGAACCGCGCGCGGGATCCGCGCCGGCGCGTCGGGCCAGATGACGAGCCAGACAAGGCCCGAGGGAGGAGCCGGCCGGAAGCGTACTCGTTCGTACGTTGAGGACCGGCGACGACCGAGAACGCAGTATGGCGAAGTCAGGTGGCCCGGCGCCGAGAGCGTTCGATAGCGCCGTCCATCGCCTGGTCAGGCAGATCCCCCGAGGCAAGGTGGCGACGTACGGCCAGCTCGCCACGCTGCTGGGCTACCCCCGGGCGGCCCGGGCGGTCGGCTACACGATGAAGCGCTGCCCTCACGACATTCCCTGGCAGCGCGTGGTCAACGCCCGCGGCGGGATCAGCCTCAGGGGCGACGTGAGCGGGATGATCACCCAGCGGGTCCTGCTCGAGCAGGAAGGCATTGGCTTCCGGCGGGGCCGGGCAGACCTCGCGCGCGACCGGTGGATGGGGCCGCGGCGCCGCCCCCGGCTGGACCTGGCCGCGCTCGAGAAGCTTTAGGAGACACGTCATGCGACTGGGACTCAATCTCGGCTCTTCGGGCTCGACGTTCACGCTGAACCTGCCGCTCATCCTGGAAGCGGAGCGGCTCGGCTTTCACTCCGTCTGGGCGGCGGAGGCCTACGGCAGCGACGCCGTGACCCCCCTCGCGTTCGTGGCGGCGCGTACCGAGCGGATCCACCTGGGAACCGCGATCATGCAGATGCCCGCCCGCACGCCGGCCATGACGGCAATGACCGCCATGACGCTGGACCAGCTGTCCGGCGGGCGCGTTCTGCTGGGGATCGGCGCGTCCGGTCCCCAGGTCGTCGAAGGCTGGCACGGGGTGGCCTACGGGAAGCCGCTCGGCCGGGCGCGCGAGTACGTCGCCATCGTGCGCACCATCTGGCAGCGGGAGAAGCCGCTCGAGTATGGCGGCGAGCATTACCAGATCCCGTACGCCGGGGCCGATGCCACCGGCCTCGGCAAGCCGCTCAAGTCCATCCTCCACGGCCGGGCGGACATCCCCATCTATCTCGCGGCCATCGGCCCCAAGAACGTCGCCCTCGCCGCCGAGATCACCGACGGCTGGCTTCCTGTCTTCTTCTCGCCCGACCGGATGAGCGTGTATCGCGCCTCTCTCGAATCCGGGTTCGGTCGGGCCGGAGGAAAGAAATCGCCGGCCACCTTCGACATCGCCCCGACGGTGCCCATCGTCCTGGGAGACGACGTCGCCGCCTGCCGGAGCGCGGTCAAGCCCACCCTGGCCCTCTATATCGGGGGAATGGGCGCGCGGGGAAAGAACTTCTACAACGACCTGGCCCGCCGCTACGGCTACGACGCCGCGGCCGTGAAGATTCAGGACCTCTACCTCGATGGCAAGAAGGCTGAGGCGGAGGCGGCGGTGCCCGACTCGCTGGTGGACGAGATTGCGCTCTGCGGCCCACGAGAGCGAATCGGGGACCGACTCGCCGCTTACAAAGAGGCGGGCGTCACCACGCTCATCTGCCGGACGTCCCAGCCCGAGGTCGTCCGGCTGATGGCCGAGCTGGTCGGCTAGCGGAAGGGGATGAAGCCCGCCGCCCTGAAGGTTCAGGAGGCGCTCGGGGCCCTCGGCATCGCCCGGAGCCTTATCGAGCTGCCCGTCAGCGCTAAGACCTCACGCGAGGCAGCAGCCGCGCTGGGAGTCAACGTCGCTCAGATCGCCAAGTCGCTGGTCTTTACGTCCAACGGCAACCCCGTGCTCGTCATCGCTTCGGGGGCCAATCGGGTGGACGAGCGAAAGCTGGAGCGACTGACCGGGGGAAAAGTCCGAAAGGCCGACGCAGAAACCGTCAAGCAGGCCACGGGATTCGCCATCGGCGGTGTCCCCCCGCTGGCCCACGCGATTTCATTGCCGACCTACATTGACCGCGACCTCCTCCAGCACGAGGTGGTCTACCCCGCGGGCGGTCTGCCCGAATGCGTCTTCCCGATTTCTCCGCAGGAACTGCTCCGGGCTACCGGGGGCCAAATCGTGGACATCAGGCAAGACCAATCAGGAGGCCAAGCATGAGACTCCCAGGAAAGGTTGCGCTGATCACGGGGGCCGGGTCCGGAATCGGCTGGGCGACGGCGCTCCTGTTCGCCCGGGAGGGCGCGCGGGTCGCCTGTGTCGACATCAACGAGGGCGCGGCGAAGGAGACCGCCCAGCAGATCGAGAAGGCCGGAGGTCAGGCGCTCGCTGTTCGAGCGGATGTCGCCAGCGCCGCCGATTGCCAGGCCATGGTGGAGCGGACGGTGGCCACGTGGGGCCGGCTGGATATCCTGTTCAACAACGCCGGCGTTCCCCAGGCGCCCACGCCCGTCGAGAACCTCGACGAGGTCACCTTCGACAAGATCATGGCTGTCAATGTGAGGGGGGTTTACCTTGGCTGCCGGTATGCGGTTCCAGTGATGAAGAAGCAGGGCGGGGGCGTGATCCTGAACACCGCCTCCACGGCCGCCATCCGGCCGCGCCCCGGCCTGAACGCCTACGCGGCGTCCAAGGGCGCGGTCATCGCCTGGACCAAGGCGCTGGCGCTCGAGCTGGCGCCGAGCAAGATCCGCGTGGTGGCCATCGCCCCGGTGGCGACCGACACGCCGATGCTCCCCACGTTCATGGGAAAGACCGCCGTGGACGACAAGGGCCGCGAGGCAATGGTCAGGACCATCCCGCTCGGACGGCTCAACGCGCCGGAGGACATCGCGCGGGCCGCCCTGTTCGCGGCCTCGGACGACGCCCAGATGGTCACGGGGACCTGCCTGGAGGTAGACGGGGGCCGCTGCATCTAAGATGAAAGTCATTCCCTTGGCCGCCGAGTCTCTCGGCGTCCGCTCCATGGCCGCCTACGCTGAGTGCGGCGACACGCGGA
>CAZWXA010000362.1:0-4462 GCA_964637755.1 uncultured bacterium
CACGCGGGCGAGCACGCGTCATTCTGTGGTCGCCCGCCCCGGCTCCGTCAATGTCTAGAAAGTAGTACGGGCCAGCCCGCGGGAGGGAGCGGAGCGATGTCCGCCGAGAAGCCGCCTCGCGAGCGTGGCGCCCGCGGCGGGCGACCTGGAGAGCCCGGCCCTGGTGCGGGCTAGCGGAGCCGCGGAAGGACTTCCGCCGCGATCAGCTCGATCTGGTCCGGCCGGTACCGGTAGGGGATGAGGATGATGCGATGGACGCCGGCGTCGATGTGGGCTCGAAGCTGATCCACGCACTCGTCGACGCTTCCGTGGATGGCGTGCTCGATCGTCGACTCGCTCCAGGCCGCCACGTCCCAGTCAGTCTGGAGCCACGACCGCATCGGTTCCTCGGTCTCGGCGCGGGATCGCCCGACGTAGATCGCGAGCTGGTTCGTGGAGGTGAGGGTCTCCGGATCGCGCCCGGCCTCCCGGGCGAAGGCCAGGACCTTCTGCCATGACCGCGTGAAGCTCGCGGGGGTGTAGAAATAGGTGAGCCAGCCGTCTCCCTTCGTCGCCGCCCGCCTCAGGACGGCATCGACGTAGCCCCCGATCAGGATCGGCGGCCGGGGCGTCTGGACGGGACGCGGTCGCATCACGACCTCCCGCAGGTCGAACTCGTCGATCCTTGCCGTCACCCGCTCCTCGGTCCAGAGCCGGATCAGGATCTCGAGGTTGCGCTCGAACAGCCGGCCGCGCTCCCGGAACGGAACACCCACGGCATCGAACTCGCGGGCGTACCAGCCGGCCGCCGCGCCGACGATCAGCCGCCCCCTGGAGATGACGTCGAGCGTGCCGAGGCTCTTGGCCGCCACCGTGGGATTCCGGAGTGGCAGCACCAGCACGCCCGTGCCCAGGCGGATCCGGCTCGTCCGCGCCGCGATGGCCGTGAGGGTCCCCACCGCGTCGAGGATCGGGAACGAGGGCTCGACGCCGAGGATCACGTGGTCCCACGCCCAGAGCGATTCGAAGCCGAGCTCTTCGGCGCGCACCGAGTAGCGCAGCAGCTCGTCGATGTCGGGCGTCTCCGACGGCCCGACGAAGTTCCTGATCGCGAGACCCCAGTCGGTCATGCCGTCATCGGTCAACGTCGGGGGGAGCGACCGCCGCTCCCCCCGACCCCCCCCACCGGGACCCCGCGGAGCATTTCCTCACGCTCTCGCTGGTCAACGTCGGGGGAGCGACCGCCGCTCCCCCCGGCCGCCACACGGGTCGTCGTGGCGTTTCTTCATGCCCTCTCAGCCGAGGAACCGGCGCTCCGGGTCGATCGAGCGCAGGATGGTCAGCTCCGCGTCGGTCGGGGGCTCCGCCGTCTCGACGCGCTCCGGCATCAGGACCTCGAAGCCCGTCCCCGCCGCGACGAGGTCCTTGGTGACGCCCGGATAGAGGGCGTCGAGGCGCATCCGATTCTCGTCGGGATCGAAGCCGAAGATCCCGAGCGTCGTGACGACGCGGGAGACCCGACCGAACAGGAGGCCCGACTTGCGCCGGCTCTCGCCACCCTCGAGGTAGCCGGGGCTCGTGACGAAGTCGACCCTCTCGACGAAGCGGCGCCGCTCGTGCGGGGTGAGGACGATGACCTCCCTGCACAGCGAGATGATGTCGTTGGCGCCCCCGGAGCCCGGGAGTCGCACCTTCGGCGTCCAGTAGGGGCCGATCACGCTCGTGTTGAGGTTGCCATGGCGGTCGATCTGGGCGCCTCCGATGAACCCGCAGTCGAGGAAGCCGCGCTGGGCGAAGAGGAAGGTATCGGTGATGCCAGGCAGCATCGTGGCCCGATACGCCGCCCGCATCTCGTTGGTCGAGATCGGCAGGCGGCCGGCGGCGATCTGCGGTCCGATGATCCCCCCTTCGATGACGATGGTGAGTCGCGGCGCGTGCCGCTGCTGGGCGAGCACGGCAGCGAGGAGCGGCACGCCCACGCCGGCGAAGACGGACGTATCGTCCCTGAGCTGGCGAGCGCCCACGACCGCGAGCAGTTCCGCCGGCGAATACGCTGGGTTGATCACCGGATCAGCTCCCTTGCGCGCTCGGCTTGCCGCGCGAGCCGGACCCCGCCGAACCGCTCCAGGTACTCGGCCCAGGTCGCGGGCTCGTAGACGTACCGCTCCAGATACTCGGCCACCGCGCGCGAGCCCTGCGCGTCGATCGCCGCCGCGTACTCGTCGAAGTGATCGAAGTCGGCCTCGTACAGGCCGTAGCACTCGTGAGGGAACGAACCGTACGGGACGTGAACCAGCGCGTCCACCACGAACCCCGGGATCACCGTCCGATCGGGGTGCCGCCGGACTTCTTCCGCCGGGATGATCTCCTCGGCCGTCACCAGCACGGTCGCGGCGGCGCTGGCGATGTCGGCGTCCATGTGCGGGTAGCCGTCGATCTGGCAGTTGCCGAACGCGTCCGCCCGGTGGACGTGCAGGATCGCGACGTCGGGGAACAGTGCGGGGATCGCCGCGAGCGTCTCGCCGGTGTAGGGGCACTCGAGCGTCTTCGTGCCGCCGACGCCCATGAGGTCGGAGCCCAGCATGGTCAGGGCGGGGAGGAACGGCACCCCCATCGCGGCGGCGCGGAAGCGGAGCCCCAGCGCGAGGTGGCTCCACTCCTCGAGGGGCACCCGGCCGGACTCCACGTGCTCGCGCATGATCTTCGACACGCCCCACGGAAGCCCGATCGACATCCACGCGGTCACGACCCGCCGCAGCGCCCCGGCGACCATCATCAGCTCGCCCTCGGTGCACATGAGGTTCCGGGCGAGGGTCAGCCCCCGCCGGCGCTGCCTGAGGATCTCGCGCACGAGGGCCATCGGCGTCCGCGAGAAGAGGCAGCCCCCGACGGCGACGGTGTCGCCGTCGCGGACGCGCGCAGCGGCGGCCTCGATCGGCGCGAGCTTCTCCCCGGACGACTTCGGTTTGGCTTCGAGCCTCCGGCGTGCCTGGCGGAAATCCCAGGCCTCGGCCCCGGGGGGCATCAGGTCAGCGTCTCCCAGGCGCGCTGGTAGCGGTCCAGGAGCCTCCGGGTCCGCTCGTCCATCGGATGCGCGCGCTCCGGCACGTCGACGGCCTTGACCTCGCCGCAGAGCGCCGTCGTGAAGTACCGCTGGCCCGTGTCGTTCGCCAGCGTCACGATCGACGGCAGGTCGGGCCGGCGGCGCGCGAGCTTCAGGGCCGCGGCGACGTTGCACCCGCTCGAGATGCCGCAGAAAATTCCCTCCTCGGCGGCGAGCCGGCGCGCGGTTTCCACGCTCTCCTCCGTGGTCGTCGTGATGACGCCCGACAGCAGCGACACGTCGAGGTTGTCCGGGATGAAGCCGTCACCGATGCCCTCGATGCCGTGCGGCCCCCACTCGCGGCGCGCGAGCAGCGCGCACTCGGCGGGCTCGACGGCGTAGAGCCGGACTCCGGGGTCGCGCTCCCGCAGGAATCGTCCGGTGCCGCTCAGCGTGCCGCCGCTTCCCTGCGCCGCGACGAAGGCGCCCACGATGCCGCCCATCTGCTCCCAGATCTCCGGTCCCGTCGTCCGATAGTGGGCGTCGACGTTGTCCGCGTTCGAGAACTGTCCGGGCACCCAGTAGCGCGCCGGATCGGCCGCGCGGATCTCCGCGAGCCGCGCGAGCGCCAGGTCGACGTCGCTCTCGCCGCCGGGCGTGAACACCAGCGTCGCCCCGTACGCCCGCATGATCTTCTTGCGTTCGTCGCTCATGCCCTCGGGCATGACGATCGTGCAGGCGTAACCCTTGACGGCCGCGACGAACGCGCACGCGATGCCGGCGTTGCCCGTCGAGCATTCGAGGACACGAACACCCGGCCGGAGCTCGCCACGGGCCTCGGCCCGCTCGAACATGTGCAAGTAGACGCGGTCCTTCAGGCTGCCGCTCGGGCCGTACCATTCGAGCTTCAGATAGACCGGCGGCCGGAGGTCGGCGGTGAGGCGGTTGAGCCGGACAAGCGGAGTGCAACCGACCGCGAGGCCGATCGACGGCAGCGCGGTTCGAGCGATGTCCCACCGGATCGCCATAGGACGCGGGATGTTACCACGCCTCAGCGCCGAACGCATCGCGCAGGTGGGCGATATCCCGGATTCCGCCGCCGTGCTCGAGGGTGATCGCGACGACGTCGAACCGGCAGCGGGCGGCGTCGAGGTGCCGCGACTTGAGGTAGTGCTGGGCGAGGCGGACGAGCCGCCTCTGCTTCTGCGCCGTGACCGCGGTGGCCGCGGTCTCTCCCCAGCCGGCTCGCCGGCTCTTCACCTCCACGAACACCCAGACCGTGCCGTCCCGGCAGACCAGATCGATCTCTCCCTCCGCGAATCTCACGTTCCGGGCCGCGACCATGAGACCGTGCCGCGCCAGGTACGCGGCCGCCGCGTCCTCCGAGCTTCTTCCGAGACTGCGCCTCGCATCCGTCATGCCCCGGGTATACGCGGGAAG
>CAZWXA010000363.1:0-335 GCA_964637755.1 uncultured bacterium
CGCTCCGTCGCCAGTCGCCGTTCGCATCGCGCGGGTAGCGCGCCGGGTCCTCGCCGCCCTCGCCGGTGTTCGACTTGCCGCCGATGCGGTTCATCGCGATGGCCAGCGTCTCGTGGGCCTCCTGGCTGATCGAGCCGTAGGACATGGCGCCCGTGGCACAGCGCTTGAGGATCGTCTCGACCGGCTCCACCTCCTCGAGCGGGACGGGCGGCCCCGCCGGTTTCAGGCCGAACATGCCGCGGAGCGTGCACAGGCGGCGGTTCTGGTCGTCGACGAGCCTCGTGTACTCCTTGAAGATCCGGTACTGGCCGCTCCGCGTCGCGTGCTGGAGCTTG
>CAZWXA010000363.1:345-1692 GCA_964637755.1 uncultured bacterium
ACTCGCCGCCCCACTCCAGCTCGGGATCGAGCACGGGGCGGTCGGGAAAGGCCCGCGCGTGGCGCCGGCACGCCTCCTCGGCGATCACGTCGATGCCGACCCCGTCGATGCGCGAAGCGGTCCAGGTGAAGTAGCGGTCGATCAGGTCACGGTTGAGCCCGATCGCCTCGAAGATCTGGGCGCCGCAGTAGCTCTGCAGCGTCGAGATCCCCATCTTCGACATGACCTTGAGGACGCCCTTGTTGAGGGCCTTGATGTAGTTCTGGACGGCCTTCTTGTGATCGATGCCCGGGAGCAGGCCCGACCGGATCATGTCGTCGAGCGTCTCGAAGGCGAGGTAGGGATTCACGGCGCCGGCCCCGTAGCCGACCAGGAGCGCCATGTGGTGCACCTCGCGGGCGTCGCCGGACTCGATCACGAGCGCGCACTTGGTGCGGCTGCCTTCGCGGACGAGGTGATGGTGCACGCCCGCCGTCGCGAGGAGGCTCGGGATCGGCGCGCGGCCCGGGTCGACGCCACGGTCGGACAGGATGAGGATGTTGTGGCCGGTCGCGATCGCCTCGCCCGCCCGCTGCCGCAGCTCCTCCATCGCGTGTTCCAGCCCCCGCCCGCCCTCGGCCGGATCGAAGAGCATGGGCAGCGTGATGGACCGGAAGCCCCGTTCCGACACGTGCGCGAGCTTCGCCAGCTCGTCGTTGTCGAGGATCGGGTAGCGGATCTTGATCTGGCGGCACGACGCGGGCTCGGGCCCGAGGAGGTTCCCCTCCGGGCCGATCGTCGACTCCATGGACGTGACCAGCTCCTCGCGGATCGCGTCGAGCGGCGGGTTCGTCACCTGGGCGAAGAGCTGCTTGAAATAGTCGTAGAGCATCCGCGGCCTCACGGAGAGGACCGCGAGCGAGGTGTCGGTGCCCATCGAGCCGACGGGCTCCTCGCCGTTCAGGGCCATGGGCGCCATGAGGATGCGGAGGTCCTCGTGGGTGTAGCCGAAGGCCTGCTGGCGTTGGAGGACGGTCTCGTGGTCGGGCGCGGGGAGGTAGGGCGCCGGCGGCAGGTCCTCGATGCTCACCAGGTTCTGCGAGAGCCACTCGGCGTACGGATGCTCCCTCGCCAGCTCGCGCTTGATTTCCTCGTCGTCGATGATCCGGCCCTGGGCCGTGTCGACCAGGAAGATGCGGCCCGGGTGCAGGCGCTCCTTGACGAGGATGTTCTCCGGCGGGATGTCGAGCACGCCCACCTCGGAGGCCATGATGACGAGGTCGTCTTTCGTGACGTAGTAGCGCGACGGCCGGAGGCCGTTCCGGTCGAGGACGGCGCCGATCACCCTCCCGTCGGTGAACGCGATCG
>CAZWXA010000363.1:1702-4462 GCA_964637755.1 uncultured bacterium
CATCAGCGAGGCATGGTACTCGTAGAAGGCCTTGCGCTCGGCCCCCATGCTCTCGTGGCCGCTCCAGGGCTCCGGGATCATCATGAGGATCGCGTGGGGGAGGGAGCGGCCGGTCATGACGAGGAACTCCAGCACGTTGTCGAAGGTGGCGGTGTCGCTGCCGCCCTCCCGGATGACCGGGAAGATCTTCCGGAGGTCGTCGCCGAGCAGGTCCGACTGGCAGAGGGCCTCGCGCGCGTGCATCCAGTTGATGTTGCCGCGGAGGGTGTTGATCTCGCCGTTGTGCGCGATGTAGCGATACGGGTGCGCGAGCGGCCAGGACGGGAACGTGTTCGTGCTGAAGCGCTGGTGGACCAGGGCCAGCGCCGACTCGAGGTCGGGATCGGTCAGATCCGGATACATCGTCTCGATCTGGTCGGCGATCAGCATGCCCTTGTAGATGAGCGTGTTCGACGACAGGCTCGGGATGTAGAAGAACTTCCTCTCCCGCAGACCGAGCCGGTCGACCGCGTTCTCGACGCGCTTGCGGATGACGTAGAGCGTCCGTTCGAAGCGCGGGCGGGCGTCGGAGCCCTCGCCCTGGGCCGGGCCCCGGCCGATGAAGATCTGCCGGAACACCGGCTCCACCGCGACGGCGGTGGCGCCGAGCAGCCGGTCATCGGTCGGGACGTCGCGCCAGCCGAGCACACGCTGGCCTTCCTCCACGACGATCCGCTCGAGCAGGCGCTCGACCGTCGCCCGCTCCGCTGGATCGCGCGGCAGGAACACCATGCCGGCGCCGTACTCGCCGGGGCCGGGGAGATCGATGCGGAGGGCCGCGGCGTGCTTGCGGAGGAACCCGTCCGGCATCTGGATCAGGATGCCGGCGCCGTCGCCCGTGTTCACCTCGCACCCGCAGGCGCCCCGGTGGAGCAGGTTGATGAGCACCTGCAGGGCCTGGCGGACGATGGAGTGCGAGCGCACCCCCTTGATGTTCACGACGAACCCGACGCCACACGCGTCGTGCTCGTGTCGGGGGTCGTAGAGTCCCTGGGCCGCCGGTGGTCCTGGCTCGTCCGTCATGGTCGTCACCCTTTCGAGCGCTCCGCTCCGCGGCATCGCCCTCTGCCCCTCCGTCACCCGTCCGGCAGCCGTCCCGGACTTCGACGAGCCCGTCCGCCACACGTACACGATCACGGCCCCGGACCGGGGGAGGGACGGCCCGCGATCCTGCGAGGCCTGCACGCCCTCTCCGTCTGGCGAGAGTTGGACGATACTACGCCACGCGAGACCATAAGTCATCCCGGAAAGGAGAGATAGTTTGTATTAGCACGACTAATACTGTAGCCTCACCGGCATCATGCATCTCGAAACGCTCAGGCTCTACTGCGACGTGGTCCGGCTGCGCAGCTTTTCGCGAGGCGCCGAGCTGAGCTACGTCTCCCAGTCCGCTGCCAGCCAGGCGGTCCGGCAGCTCGAGACCGATCTGGGCGTGGCGCTCATCGACCGCACCAAGCGGCCGTTCATGGTGACCCAGGAGGGCCGTGCCTTCTACGATGCCTGGCGGGATCTTCTCGACGGCTACGAGAAGGCCAAGGCCAGGATCGCGGCGGTGCAGGCTCAGCTCGCCGGCACCGTCCGGGTGGCGGCGATCTACTCGGTCGGTCTCCACGATCTCAGCCGCCACGTGCAGCGCTTCATGGCGCTCTACCCGCAGGCCCGCGTCCTCCTCGAGTGCCTGCACCCACAGAAGGTGGTGGAGTCGGTGCTGAGCGACGCGGCGGACATCGGCATCATGTCCTACCCGCCCGCGAACCGTGCGCTGGCGGTGGTCCCCCTCCGCGCCGAGCCGATCGCGTTCGTCTGCCACCCGGGTCACCGGCTCGCTCGGCGCAAGGCGGTGGCGATCCACGAGCTCACGGCCGAGAAGTTCGTGGCCTTCGACTCGGACCTCACCATTCGCAGGGCCATCGACCGCGCGCTCCGCGCGCACAACGCGAAGGTCGACATCGTCATGGAATTCGACAACATCGAAACGATCAAGCAGGCCATCACGATCGGCGCGGGCGTGAGCCTCCTGCCGGCGCACACGGTCCAGAAGGAGGCGGGCATCCGGACCCTGGCGGTCGTGCCGCTCACCATCCCCGACCTCGTCCGGCCGGTCGGCATCATCCACCGCCGGAACAAGCGCCTCACGCCCACGGTCGTGCGCTTCATCGATCTGCTGCGCGAGGCGGCGGGGGCGGACTCCGACGAGGCGCCAGCCGCCGAGCGCAGCCCCGTGCGGAGCGGTGCGGCGGCGACCGCCTGAGCACGGACAGGGAGGCCAGCTCGTGATACGCTGACGGCGTGGTCGCCGATGCGCTCGTCACCCGATACGTCACTCGCGGGGACGTCCGCATCTATCGGTTCCGGGTCGAGACCTTCCCGGCGCACGTCAACAACATCTACCTGATCCTGGACGGTCCCCACTCGACCCTCCTCGATGTCGGCTCGGGTCTGCCGGAGTCGAACGCCGGACTCGCCGCCGCGATCCACGAGATGCGCCAGGGCTTCGGCGAGGCGATCCGGCTCGACCAGGTGCAGCACGTCGTGATCAGCCACTCGCATGTCGACCACTTCGGCCACGTCGGCTACTTCGTCCGCGAGCCCGGCGCCCGCGTCTACATGCACGATCCCAATTACCTTGCGGCGGCGCAGGTGTTTGGCTACCATGGGGGCTGCGCCGCCACGCCCGTGGGGGTCCGGGCCTTGCCGATGGACTTCGGAGCACCCCGGGCG
>CAZWXA010000364.1:0-4456 GCA_964637755.1 uncultured bacterium
CGTTCCACGACGAGTTCCCGCGCGATTCCGCCGGCAAGCTCGTCAAGCGGCTGCTACGCGAGCCCCACTGGTCGGGGCGTACGACTCGCGTGTGAGGCGTGCCCCCTGGCGTGCCCCCCCCGCGGGCCACCGCGCGCATCCGTCGATCCTCCTCACGGGTCAAAGACCCTTTGTCCGTCGATCACAGAAAAACACTCCAGACGCCTCATTGATCGGGTAGCTCGTTCGGGCGTAGCGTGCCACGTGTGGCCGGGGGGCCGTGAGACGTAAGCCTCAGGACGAGCGGGGCGGGGAGCGATCCGTGCCAGGGATGTGGCTCTCTCCCCGTGAACACAGGGGGAAGACATGCTCACAGAGGGAATCAGCCGCCGGGCGTTTCTCGAGAACACGGGTAAAGCGACCGCACTCACTTACGCGTCCATCGCGACCGCTGGCCTCGGAGGGTTCCTCCGGCCGGGGGAGGCACACGGCGCCCCCTGGAAGTCTCTGTCCGAGGACCAGGCCAGATCCATGCTGGCCGTGACCCGGCGACTGTTCCCGCACGACGAGCTCGGGGACCGGTACTACTGGGTCGCCGTCAACGGGATCGACGCCGAGATGGCAAGCTCCGCGGATCTGGAGGGGCGGATCAAGGACGGCCTCGGTCAGCTCGACCGCGCCTTCGGCGTGACGTTCGCCGAGCTGAGCGAGGGGAACCAGATCAAGGCCATGAAGACGGTGGAAAGCGCGCCGTTCTTCTCGGACATGCTCGGCAAGACCAACTTCTACTTCTACAACAACAAGAACGTCTGGCGCCACTTCGGCTACGAAGGGTCCTCGTACGAATTCGGAGGCTACCTGGAGCGGGGCTTCGACGACATCGGCTGGCTCCGGTAGAGTCGTTCACCGCGGACTGACTCCTCACCACCGCCCGCAAAGGGGAACACGATGGCGACACGATTCGATACCAGCGACGACAGCGTAGTGGTCGTGGTCGGCTCCGGCGCCGGCGGCGGCACCCTGGCCAACGAGCTCTGCCAGAAGGGGATCAAGGTGGTCCTCCTCGAGGCGGGGCCGTTCCTGACGACCGAGGACTACGTCAACGACGAGCAGACGATGTACGGGAAGCTCACCTGGCAGGACCCGCGCACCGGCCACCCGATCTGGATCGTGAAGGCGGTCGGGGGCTCGACCACCCACTGGGCCGGCGCGAGCCTGCGCTTCAAGGCGCACGAGTTCGCGGCGCGCACCTCGTACGGGAACGTCGCCGGCACCACCCTGCTCGACTGGCCCCTCACCCTCCAGGAGATGGAGCCGTACTACGCGAAGGCCGAGGACAAGATGGGGGTGACCCGCACCCACGGCATTCCGGGTCTCCCGGGCAACAACAACTTCAAGGTGATGGAGGCCGGTGCCCGGCGCGTGGGTTACAAGGACGTGCACACCGGCCGCATGGCCATCAACTCCCAGCCGCGCGACGAGCGCTCGGGGTGCTGGCAGCTCGGGTTCTGCTTCCAGGGCTGCAAGAGTGGCGCGAAGTGGCAGACCAACTACACCGAGGTCCCCAAGGGCCTGGCCACGGGCAAGCTCGACCTGCGGCCCAAGGCCCAGGCGCTCCGGATCGAGCACGACGCGTCGGGCAAGGTGACGGGGGTGCTGTACGCCGAGGAGAACGGCGCCCGCGTCCTCCAGAAGGCCCGGGTGGCGTGTCTGGCCGGCAACTCGATCGAGAGCCCGCGGCTCCTGCTGAACTCGGCGTCCAGCATGTTCCCGGACGGTCTGGCCAACTCCTCCGGCCAGGTGGGCAGGAATTACATGCGGCACACGACCGGCGCCGTCTACGCGGTGTTCGCGCAGCCGGTCAACTCGCACCGCGGCACGACGATGGCGGGGATCATCACCGACGAGTCGCGCTACGACACCGCCCGCGGCTTCGTCGGCGGCTACTACATGGAAACCCTCTTCCTCGGGCTGCCCTTCACGGCGGGCGGCCTGGTGCCGGGGGCGTGGGGGCGGCCGTATGCGCAGCTCCTGGATCGGTACACCCACATGGCCGGGATGTGGATCGTCGGCGAGGACATGCCGCAGGAGAAGAACCAGGTGCGGCTCGACCCGAACGTCAAGGACCAGTTCGGCCTGCCGGTGGCGCACGTCGTCCCCTTCAACGACCACCTCAACGACGTGGCGATGCGCAACCACGCCTACAAGGCGGGCCGCGCGGTCTACGAGGCGGTCGGCGCGACGGACGTGATCGAGCGCCCCCCGTACGGCAGCACCCACAATCTGGGCACCAACCGCATGAGCGCCCACCCCAGGGACGGCGTCGTCAACCCGTGGGGGCAGGCCCACGACGTCAAGAACCTTTTCGTCAGCGACGGCAGCGTGTTCACAACCGGCGCGGGGTGCAACCCAACGCTGACCATCGTGACGCTGGCGATGCGCCAGGCCGACTACATCCGCGACCAGATGGCGAAGAACGCGATCTAACCGCCCGTGGTGAGGGCGGAGGAGTCTGCTTCCTCCTCTGCCCTCCGTCCCCCGCGGAGCCTAGACGGGCTGGCGCCCCTCGATCAGGAGCTGCCGGGTACGCCCCCCTCGCTCCGCGCCGTAGCGGGCCGCCTCGATTCGGGCCAGACCACTTCCTCGGCGAACGCGCACGAATGCATCACGTGTTTGGTGCCGAGTCCTCAGCTCAGCTGTCGAGCACGAGGGTCACGAATCCGCCGTCCGTTTCCGCGATCCACGCGCGGGCGGTCGCGGAGGCGTGCGAGCGGGGATGACTGACTCACCGCGTCCATCGGTTCGCCGTCCAGTCGAAGCGGTCGCCGTAGAACAGGTCGCTCCGGTCGATGATGCCGTGGAACTTGTGCCGGTGATCCACGTGAGCGGCCCAGACCTCGTCCAGCGACGCGAACTGCGCGAGGTAGGCGAGGGCGTACTCGGCGGGCTCCGCCATCGGCAGCTCCCCGGCCTCGAAGCGCCGGTGGCCCTCGGCCGCCGAGATCCAGAACCCCTCCGACGTCTCCTCGGTGAAGAGTCGTGGCCCCTGGCCCGGGGGCGGCGGGCAGAGGAAGAAGCGGGCGGTGAAGCGGATCGGGCTCGACGCCGGCGTGATGAAGTGCGACAGGTACCGGAGCTGGCCCACGTCGCAGTGCCAGTTGCCGCGTGAGAGCAGGTCGGCGAACGTCGTGTCGCCGGCCATGAGGGCTTTCCGGCAGCTCTCGATCGAGTCCGCGACATCCGGGCTCGCCGCGTCGGCGGGACGCCCCAGATCGTCACAGGCCAGGAGCAGGCCGGTCTCCTCGAGCAGTTCCCGGGCCGCCGTCACCCAGTACGCGAGGGCGGGCATGCCGGCGCTGCCCGTCAGGACCAGCTCGGCCTGTGCCGGGTCGAGCCCCCGGCAGCGCGCGAGACTCGCGGGCGCCGCGTCCTCGGGGTCGACCTTGCCGCCGGGGAACGCGTAATAGCCGCCGAGAAAGCGCATGCTCGCGTTGCGCCGGATCAGGTAGACCTCGATGGGCTCCCGCGCCCCGGCTGGAGCGGGCCGTACCAGAACGACGGACGCGGCAGGTTTCGGCTCGACCGGTGTCACCGGCACATGGGCGTCAGCGTCCCGCTTCACTGGGGACTCTCACGGTGTGAGGACGATCTTCCCGAACTGCTTGCCGTCGGCGAGGCGCCGCTGGGCGTCGGCGCCGTTCCTGAGCGGGACGACCTCGTCGACGATCGCCTTCAGGCGACCACGGAAGAACTGCTCCATGACCGTGTCGAACTCCCGGCGGTTCCCCATCGTGGAGCCGATGATCCGGAGCTGGTTCCAGAAGACGATCCGGATGTCCGTCTCGCCGATGGGTCCGGTGGTGGCGCCGCAGGTCACCAGGCGTCCGCCCTTGGCGAGCGACCGGAGCGACTGCTTCCAGGTCGCGGCGCCGACGTTCTCGACGACCACGTCGACCCCGCGGCGTCCCGTCCTCTCGAAGACGACCTTTGCCCAGTCCTCCCGCAAGTAGTTGATGCACTCGTCGGCGCCGAGCGCCCGCGCGCGCTCGAGCTTGGCGTCACTCGACGACGTGACCCAGACGCGCGCGCCGCAGAGCTTGGCGATCTGCACGGCCGTCGACGAGACGCCGCCGCCCACCCCCAGGATCAGGACGTCCTCGCCGGGCCGGACGGCGGCCTGGGTCACGAGCATGCGCCACGCCGTGAGGTTCACGAGGATGAAGGCCGCCGCCTCCTCGTAGCCGATCCCGTCGGGGAGCTTGACGGTGTTGTCGCCGCGCACCGTGACCAGCTCGGCCAGGCCGCCCGGCGTGTGCTCGCCGACGATGCCGAAGCGCAGGCACATGCTGTCCTCGCCCTGCCGACAGAACTCGCACCGGCCGCAGGTGAGGTTCGGGTTGACGCAGACGCGATCGCCCACCTTGACGCCCTGCACGGCGGAGCCGACCTCGGCCACATCGCCCGCGATGTCGCAGCC
>CAZWXA010000365.1:0-4446 GCA_964637755.1 uncultured bacterium
GCGGATTGATTCCGGGAGGGAGGTCCTGACCATGGCGACCGTGTACCTCGACCCCAACTCCGATCCGGAAGCGACCTACTGGCAGCTGGAGGGCCTTCTCCTGCTGTTCGAGAAGGAATTCGTGTACGGGCCCAACGCGACGGCCATCCAGTGGGCGGCCAGGTCCTCGCGCCAGGCTCACGTTCTCGCCGACCGCTTCGTCCGCCTCGTCGAGAGAGGATACGTCGTGCCGGTCGCCGGGCCACAGTACTGGGACCAGACCTGGCGCGACAAACGGTCGGCCCAGCTTCGGCCTGCGAGTCGACCTCGGTCGGAGTTCTACAGATGGACGGATTTCGACGAGAAGATCTCCGCCTTCGGGCGCCGCGAGACGGCGTTTCACGACGCAGCCGACCGGGCGAAGCGGATGCCCGAGAACGCCCCGGACGTCTTCGCCGCCGTGCTCCCACAGGTTTCCAGGCTGCGATCCGCTGGTAAGCTACCCCGCGTCTTCTCCGGACCGGACTACCGGAGCAGCACAGATGAGGACGTCTGCAGGAAGCTCCTGTATGACCTCGGCGGGGATGTCGCCCTCCTGCGACTCCTCGGGGCCGACTCCGTGATCGTGTCAGAAGCCCAGGCAGGCCTGTACCGCGTGTATGACGTGCTGTCTCGGCACTCGCCGTCCTCCCCGCGCCGCATCCTCCCCGATCTCCCCCCGGAGCGGGACGGGGAGCTCTCTCATGAAGACTTCAGAATTGCCCGGGAGCTCGCTGATCGAATCGCGGGGAACCACGAGCTGGTGGACGTGCTCGATGAATACCGGAGGAGCAAGTTCCATCGCCTGTTCCGCCTCTGGGTCCACGACACTCTCCTCCGTCTCCAGTCGCAGGGGTACCGCGGCGGAGACCTCGTCAGTGGGCTGACCATGGTTTTCTCCGAAAGCGCGAGGAAGCGAGAGAACGCCCGAGGCCACGGCGGGACGGCACTGGGAGGGGCCGCGTCCCTTCTCGCCCCGGATCCTCGGTTCAAGGAATTCATCGACGCGGTGGTATCCAGGCGACTGTTCCTTCGTGTGGCGGGGGTCGTCGGGGGCGTGCTGGCGGGCGGTTGGTTCCTGCCTCCTCCCCTGGCCCAGGTCGCCGGCGAGATCACCGCCGCCCCGGACAGCTGGATCGCCTTGATCGCGCTCGAGGCGAGACGGCGAACACCGGCGTGAGTGACGCGGCGGATCGCGGACCCGTCACCCTGACGGTCCGCTTCTCGGCCCGCAGGCTCTGCGCATAGCGCCCGCCGACAGCGCGGGGCGTGGCGAGAAACATCGAGATGAAGGCGCGGGTATCGGACCTCCCGCGCCTTCGCGTCACGGTGGCGTCGCGGGCGGCGGCGGCGCCGGAGGTCCTGGTCCAGATGGATACGTTCTTTGTCGTCCCTCGGGGACGCTTGAAGCTTCGGCGGTTCTCCGACGGATCGGGCGAGCTGATCTTCTACGAGCGTCCGGATCAGGCCGGCCCGAAGGAATCTTCGTACTCCCGCTGCGCGTGTCCCGAACCCGAGGCTGTCTCCGCGCTCCTGGGCCAGGCGCTCGGCGTCCGGACCGTCGTGGCGAAGCGGCGCGAGGTCTTCATGATAGGCCGCTCCCGGATTCACCTTGATGAGGTCCACGGGCTGGGGAGTTTCCTGGAGATCGAGGTCGCCCTGGACGACGGCGAAGCCGCCGCGGAGGGAGCGCGAGTCGCGCGCGAACTGCTGGCGGCGTTCGGGGTTCCAGAGTCAGCTCTCGTGGCGCGAGCGTACGTCGATCTCCTCGAGGACCCCTGAGCGGCTCACCGCGTGCCGTTCTCGGCGGCCCTGTCCCTCGGCCGCGGAGGGCCCCCGGTAGACGAACTTCTGCGCCCGCTTCCCGGTGTCCACCTCGGTCGTGTAGAGGTTCCCCTTCGAATCGACGGCCAGGTTGTGGACGTAGTGGAACTGGCCCGCGTACCGGCCGCTCCGGCCAAAGGCCGAGAGGATCCTCCCGCTCTCGCGGAGGAGCGTCCAGACGTGGTTGTTCTCGCCGTCGGCGACGTGGAGGAACGCCTGCGGGCGGTCGGCCGAGAAGTCCGCGTCCCAGGTGGACCCGCTCCCGCGGGTCTCCGGCGCGAGGGTGAACTCTCTCACGAACGCGCCGTCCTTCCCGAACACCTGGATCCGGTTGTGGATCCGGTCGCAGACGTAGACGAGCCCGTCCCGGGCGATGCGGATGCAGTGGACCGGGTTGCCGAACTGCTTCACGCTCGGGTCGCCCGGCGGGCGACCACTGGCGCCCCAGTGGCGCCGGTACGCGCCGGTCCGGGCGTCGAACACGATTACGCGGTGGTTGCCGTAGCCGTCGGCGACGAAGACCTCGTTCGTGTCGCGATCGACGGCCATCGCGGCGGGGCGGTTCAGGTGCCGCGTGTCGGCGTCGGTGCCGATCACGCCCGGCTGGCCGATCCGGAGGAGGAGCCGGCCCTCCCGGCTCAACTTCAGCACCTGGCCGTCCGTCGGGTCGTTGCCCGCGATCCAGACGTTGTCCTGGTGATCGACGAAGATCCCGTGCTCGTTCTGCGGCCAGTCGTGGACGCTGCCAGGCCCGCCCCAGGCCTGGAGCAGATTGCCCTCCGCGTCGAACTCGAGCACGGGCGGCGCCGGGACGCAGCATCCCGAGCGGGGAGGCGTGAGCGCGGCGCCGCGCTCGTCCTCGGTCAGGCTCTTCGGCCGCTGGATCACCCAGACATGGTCCCGGGCGTCGACGGCCACACCCGCCGCCTGCCCCATGAGCCACCTGTTGGGAAGCGGTTTCGGCCAGAACGGGTCCACCTCGAAGCGAGGTGCGCTTCCGTCGCCCTGCCCCTTCGCGGTCGCCTGGCGAGCCGGCGGATTCCCCAGGACGATACCCGCCAGCAGAGCGAGCACTGCCGCAACCGCGCGAGCGCTCGGCGTGGATTCGCTCAGGGAGGCGGCGTGATCACGGGCAACCCGGCAGAGATGCGCAGCCGGACGTGGTCCGCGGTCCGGTCGCCCCGGCTGTCGCAGAGGGCGGGCGGGGCGAGCAGCTTCTCGGTCAGCGCGCCATCGCCGCAGGCCAGATCGAGGATGCGCTCACCCGGCCGCGGCGCGAGCACGGCGAGGACGGCCGAGCCGGGCTCGGCGACGACGCTCGCGTGGCTCGCGCCGCGGCCGGCGATCCAGGTCTGCGGCGAGGCGGCCGTTGCCATTCAGCCGATGAACTCCCGGACGACCCGGTTGAACTTCTCCGGGTTCTCCATGAACATGAAGTGGTTGCCGCCCTCGGCCTCCTCGAAGATCTCCACCCGCGACCCGCGAATCTGGTTGTGGACCCAGACCTGCGACTTCCAGGGAACGACGCTCACCCTGCCGCCGACGACGAGCGTCGGCAGCGTGATCCGTGGGATGAGGGCGCGCCAGTCCTGGGTCGAGTGGTTGTAGAGAAGATCGGCCGCGTACTGGCGGGGCATCTTGAGGTTCTGCCTGACGGCCCACGCGACCTCGTCCCGGGAGTAGGCCTTCGTGAACATCCCGCCGATGAACCCTTCCGTCGTCGAGACGCCCTCCGGGCCCGCCAGCTTGTTGATCGTCGCGTAGAGCGAGGTGGGATCGAAGATCGCTCCGGCGTCTTCCTTTTCCTGCGGGGACCAGGCCGGGTCCGCGGTGATCATCGGCATCTGGTCGACCAGGACGAGCTTGGCGAGGCGCTCGGCGCCCCAGAGCTCCCAGTAGCTCCAGATGACCGAGCAGCCCATGGAGTGCCCCAGGAGCGTGACCTCGGTGAGATTCAGCGCCACGAGCAGGTCGTGGACGTCCTTGGCGAGACGCTGGATCGTGTAGCCGTGGTTGGGCTTGTCCGACTCCCCGTGGCCTCGCATGTCGACGGCGATCACGCGGTAGCGGTCGCTCAGGCCGCTCACCTGATGCTTGAACTGTGCGGCGGTCTGGGACCAGCCGGGAATGCAGACGAGCGGCTTGCCCGATCCGGCCTCGTCGTAGCGCAGGAGGTAGCCGTCGTTGGTGATCACCGAACCTCGGGCCGCTGTCGCCGCGACGGCCGTCTCGGGTGTGACGAGCCGGGACAGTGCAAGGGCGGCAGCCGATGCCGCGGCGGTCTTGATGAACGTCCGTCGGTCCTGTTCTTCCATTGGAGCGGCGCTCCTTTCGTCATCGGGCGATCGCCCCGGGGCAGGGCGTCGCCGAGTTGGGGGAACCTCACGGTGTCGACGGCAACACCGGGCCGCAGTCTAGCGACGCGCCCGCACCCGGTCAACCGAAACCTTCGCCCGGAAGGGCACTCCAGCGCGCGGGCGGCGCGCCCCGCCGATCGGCCGCGACTCCTAGCCCGGATTATTCATGAACGGCGGCAACTGGGACCGGATGGGTGGCGCGGCGGGCGGGGCGCCCCCTGAGGCGAGCCGGGGGACCCCACACCGG
>CAZWXA010000366.1:0-4444 GCA_964637755.1 uncultured bacterium
CACGAGCCACCTCTTCCGCCTGGCCAACCTGCACGACGCGCTCGTCGTGGGCACGGGCGACCTGAGCGAGCTGGCGCTCGGCTGGTGCACCTACGGGGTGGGCGATCACATGTCCCACTACGCCGTCAACGCGAGCGTGCCGAAGACGCTCATCCAGCACGTCATCCGCTGGGTGGCGGAGACCGGACGCCTCGGCGCCGAGGCGAGCGAGACCCTGTTCCAGATCCTCGAGACGGAGATCAGTCCGGAACTGGTACCGGGCGACCCCGCCGGATCAGGGCCGGCGCAGGGAACCGAGGCGGTGATCGGGCCCTACGAGCTGCAGGACTTCAACCTGTACTACACGCTCCGCTTCGGCTATCCGCCGACCAGGATCGCGTTCCTGGCCTACTGCTGCTGGCACGACCGGGAGCGCGGCTCGTGGCCCGACATCCCCCCGGACGCGCGCAACCAGTACGACATCGGGCAGATCAGGGCGTACCTCGGCATCTTCCTCTACCGCTTCTTCAAGCTGAGCCAGTTCAAGCGGAGCTGCGTCCCCAACGCGCCGAAGGTCGGCTCCGGCGGCTCCCTCTCTCCGCGCGGCGACTACCGCGCGCCGAGCGACAGCGAGGCCACGGCCTGGCTCCATCAGCTCGAGCTCGTCCCCGGGGTAGAGTAGGCGGCGGCCCTGCTGCCCGGCTCTCGCTCCCGCCGCCCCGGCGAGGGTTCCCGTCGAGGCTCGCGCGGCGGGACGCCGGACGACGGGCGCGCTTGTGGCGTGTGCTACACTCATGGTGTGGTTGCTGGTAGTTGCGCCGCCGTGGCGCTCTGATCTGGCCTCGCCTCCGATGATCTCTTCCGCATGTCCGGGGCGTGAAAGATGAAGCGCGGAAGAACGTCCAACCCCGCCGGTAGCGGGGACCGAGGAGGCGCCCAATGGCGTCCAAGCTATACGTTGGTGGTCTGTCCTATTCAACAACCTCCGAGAGCCTCCGGCAGTACTTCACCCAGTGCGGGACCGTGGAGTCCGCCCAGGTGATGACCGATCGCTTCTCGGGCGAATCCCGCGGGTTTGGTTTCGTGGAGATGTCCACGGACGCCGAGGTGAGCGCGGCGATCTCGAAGCTCGACGGCCAGGAGTTCGAGGGACGCCGGCTCAAGATCGACAAGGCGAACCCGCAGCCGTCCCGCTCCGGCCCTGCTCGCAGTGGCGGGGGCTTCGGCGGAGGCTACGGCGGCGGCTACGGCGGAGGGAAGAGCCGCACGGCCCGCTAGTAAGCGGAAACCCGTTCCGGGTCAGAACAGAAGCGGCGCAGGTGGCCTCGGCCCCTGCGCCGCTTCTCTTTTGTGCGGAGGTGCCGGACGCGCGGGGCCGGCTGCGCTCCGGGAACAGTTCGTGTTCGTCGCGGCCGGCCACGGCTCGCGAGGTAGTATGACCGCCGTGGACGACGCGATCCTTGCCGGCCTGAACCCCGCCCAGCGCGAGGCGGTGACCCACGACACCGGGCCCCTGCTGATCGTCGCCGGGGCGGGGACCGGCAAGACCACGGTCATCACCCGGCGGATCGCCTGGCTGATTGCCCGGCGGAAGGCGCGGCCGGAGGAGATCCTCGCCCTCACCTTCACCGACAAGGCGGCGGCCGAGATGGAGGAGCGGGTCGACACGCTCGTGCCGTATGGCTACGCCGAGGTCACCATCGCCACCTTTCACGCCTTCGGGGACCGGCTGATCCGGGAGAACGCCCTCGAGGTGGGCCTGACGCCGGACTTCCGGGTGCTGAACCGGGCCGAGCAGGTCATCTTCTTCCGGGACCGGCTCTTCCAGTTCCCGCTGGAGCACTACCGGCCCCTGGGGGATCCCTCCCGGCACATCGCGGCGATCATGGCGCTGATCAGCCGGGCGAAAGACGAGGACGTCTCGCCCGAGGCCTGGGTGGCCCACGCCGAGGGCCTCCTGGCGCGGAGCGTGGCCGACCCGGGCAACGAGGAGCTGCGGGACCGGGCGGCCCAGCAGATGGAGCTGGCCCGGACCTACGCGCAGTACCAGACGCTGATGGCGCAGGCGGGGACGGTCGACTTCGGCGACCAGATCGCCTACGCGATGCGGCTCTTCCGCACCCGGCCCTACGTGCTCAACGCGTACCAGCGCCGCTTCCGGTACATCCTGGTCGACGAGTTCCAGGACACGAACTACGCCCAGTTCGAGGTGGTGAAGCTCCTGGCCGCCCGCCACGCCAACCTCGCGGTTGTGGCCGACGATGACCAGTCGATCTACAAGTTCCGGGGGGCGGCCATCTCGAACGTCCTCGGCTTCCTGCGGGTCTACCCGGACGCGCGGCAGGTGGTGCTCACGGAGAACTACCGCTCCCCCCAGCGGCTGCTCGACGGCGCCTACCGGCTCATCACCCACAACAACCCCGACCGGCTCGAGGTGACCTCCGGGATCAGCAAGCACCTCGTGTCCGTGAACGGGCCGGGGGCCGAGCCCGTCCACCTGCATTTCGAGAGCGGCTCCCAGGAGGCCGACGAGGTCGCGCGGATGATCCAGGAGCGGGTGGGGGCGGGCGTCTGGCGCCACGACGACGTGGCGATCCTCGTGCGGTCGAACAACGACGCGGACGCCTTCCTGCGCGCGCTGAACCTCCGGGGTCTCCCGTGGACCTTCAGCGGCAACGCGGGGCTCTACGGGCGGCCGGAGGTGCGGTTGCTGATCGCCTTCCTCCGGAGCGTGGCGCACCCGGACGACTCGGTGAGCGTGCACTACCTGGCCTCCTCCGACCTGTACCAGGTGCCGATCGTCGATCTGACCCGCTGCGCCACCTACGCGGACCGGCGCCACCGCTGGCTCTTCGACGTGTTCCGGCAGGTGGCGCAGCTGTCCGAGCTGCGGGACGAGATCGACGAGGACGGGCAGCGCGCGATCCGCCGGCTCGTGTGATCTCACCCGCGACATGGAGCTGGCGCGCGAGATGCCGACGGGCGAGCTGCTGTACCAGTTCCTGGCCGACTCCGGCTGGCTCGCGCGCATGTCGCGGGCGGCGACGGCGCGGGACGAGGCGGAGGTGCAGAACATCTCGCGGTTCTTCCGGCGCATCCAGGACGCCTCGAAGGTGCTCCGCTACGACAACATCCGCGAGTTCGTCATCTACCTCGACGCGCTGATCGAGGCGGGGGAGGACCCGGCCGTCGCCGAGGCGGACACGGAGACGCCCGCGGTCCGCGTCCTGACGGTGCACAAGGCCAAGGGGCTCGAGTTCCCGGTGGTGTTCCTGGTGGGGCTGGTGCAGGGCAAGTTCCCCTGGCCCCGGCGGCACGACGCCCTGGAGCTGCCGGTGGAGCTGATCAAGGACGTGCTGCCCGCGGGGGACTTCCACCTCCAGGAGGAGCGGCGGCTCTTCTACGTCGGCATGACGCGGGCACGGAGCGAGCTCTACCTGACATCCGTCCGAGACTACGGCGGGAGTCGCGAGCGCAAGGTGAGCCAGTTCGTGCTGGAGGCGCTCGACCTGCCGAAGGCGGCGGCCCGCCCCTTCACGGCGCGGGCGATCGAGGAGATCCACCGCAACGCGCCGCCGGCGGTGAGCGGGGGCGAGCCGCCGGCACCGCTCGGGCCGGAGGAGGAGCTGCGGATCAGCCACAAGCAGGTGGACGACTACCAGACTTGCCCGCTCAAGTACAAGTATGTCCACATCCTGCGGGTGCCGATCCTGCGGCACCACACGGTGGCCTACGGGGCGATCATCCACAAGGCGGTCGAGTACTACTTGCTGCGCCGGGCGGCGGGGAACTACACGCCGCTCGACCAGCTGCTCGACGCCTACGAGCGGGCCTGGGCCGGGGAGGAGATCCTGGACGCGGGGAAGGACCGTGCGACCGCGGCCGAGGGATTCCTGACCCGGGAGCACGAGGAGGCGCGCAAGGCGGCGGGCCGGAAGGCGCTGACGCACTTCTGGCACGAGGAGGAGGCGGCGGGCGTCAAGCCCACCCACGTGGAGAAGGAGTTCGGCTTCACGCTCGGCGCCGACAGGGTCCGGGGCCGCTACGACCGGGTGGACGAGGACCTGCTGGGCGCCGCCATCATCGACTACAAGACGAGCGAGGTGACGAAGCAGAAGGACGCGGACCGGCGGGCCGCGGAGAGCCTCCAGCTCAAGATCTACGCGTATGCGTGGCGCCAGGCGGCCGGCGTGATGCCGCGGCAGGTGGAGCTGCGATTCCTGGAGAGCCACGTCGTCGGCCGCCACACCCCGACGGAGGCGGACCTGACCGAGGCGATCGCCGCGGTGAAGGCGGCCGCCCTCGGCATCCGCGCCCGGCGGTTCGAGGCGACTCCCTCGCACGCGGCTTGCCGCTACTGCGCGTACAGCCAGATCTGCCCGTACACCGCCACCCGGAGCTGACGGCCCGAACCGGTTGGAAGATCATCACGCTCAGGAGGGAAGTCTGAGCCGGCTTCACCAAG
>CAZWXA010000367.1:0-4438 GCA_964637755.1 uncultured bacterium
CCCGCGGCGTCAGATGATGCGCGCCATGCTCCTCCGGCGTCAGGCGCCGGTCACCACGGCACCGCTCGACGCGGTGACCATGGCCGCTCCCGAGCCCGGTCCCGGTGAGGTCCGCGTGCGGGTCCTCGCGTGCGCCACTTGCCGCACCGATCTGCACGTGATCGAGGGCGACCTGCCTCCACGCCGCTTGCCGCTGATCCCCGGCCACCAGGCCGTCGGCACGGTCGACGCGCTCGGACCGCGGACGCAACGGCTGCGCATGACCGAGCGTGTCGGAATCGCCTGGCTCCGCCAGACCTGTGGCCAGTGTCGATTCTGCGCTTCCGGCCGGGAGAACCTCTGCGATGCCTCGGCCTACACGGGCTTCACCCACGACGGCGGCTATGCGGAATACGCGATCGTCCCCGAGGCGTTCGCGTACACGATCCCCGCGGCCTTCGACGACGCGGAAGCCGCCCCGCTCCTGTGCGCCGGCATCATCGGCTACCGCGCGCTCCGGCGGAGCAACGTGCAGCCGGGTGGCCGGCTGGCGCTCTACGGCTTCGGCTCCTCCGCCCACGTCACGCTCCAGGTGGCGCGGCACTGGGGCTGCACGGTCTACGTCCTGACGCGGGATCCGGCCCACCGCCGGCTCGCGCTCGAGCTCGGGGCCGCCTGGGCCGGAGGGGCGGGCGAGCCGCTGCCAGACCGGGTGGATTCGGGCATCGTCTTCGCCCCCGCCGGAGACCTCGTCCCCGCCGCGCTCCGCGACCTCGACCGGGGCGGAACCCTGGCCCTCGCGGGCATTCACATGACCGAGATCCCGGCCATGGCCTACGCGCCTCATCTCTTCTGGGAGAAGACGCTCCGGAGCGTCACCGCGAACACCCGGTCCGACGGAGAGGCCCTGCTCCGTGAGGCCGCCGCGATTCCGATCCGACCGCGCATCCAGCGCTATCGCCTCGAAGAGGCCAACCGCGCGCTCCAGGACCTCGCGGCTGACCGCGTCGAGGGGACCGCGGTCCTCGTGATGGACTGACGCGCGTGCCACCCGCGCGCCGCCGGCTCACCTCTTGAGGATCGCCAGGATCCGGGTGAGCGTCTTCTTGGCGTCGCCGAACACCATGAGCGTGTTGGGGCGGACGAACAGCTCGTTCTCGATGCCCGCGAAGCCCGGACTCATGCTGCGCTTGAGGACGATGACGGTCCGGGCCTGGTCGGCGTTGAGGATCGGCATCCCGTAGATCGGGCTCGCGCGATTGGTCTTCGCCGCCGGGTTGACGACGTCGTTGGCGCCGACGACGAGGGCGACGTCCGTCTTCGCGAACTCGTCGTTGATCGCCTCCAGGTCGTAGAGCTGGTCGTACGGCACGTCGGCCTCGGCGAGCAGGACGTTCATGTGTCCGGGCATCCGTCCCGCGACCGGATGGATCGCGTACTTGATCGTCGTCCCGCCCTGCTCCAGCAGTTCCGTCAGCTCCCGCACGACGTGCTGCGCCTGCGCGACCGCCATGCCGTATCCGGGCACGACGATGAGGGACTGGGCGCTCTCGAGCACGGCCGCCGCCTCGGCGTCGGTCCCCTCGTTGACCGCCGGTCCCGAGGCGGCCGCGGCCAGGGCCGACTCCTCGACCTTGCCGAACGCGCCGAAGAGCACATTCGCGAAGGACCGGTTCATGGCCTTGCTCATGATCAGCGAGAGCAGGAAGCCCGACGCCCCGTCGAGCGCGCCGGCGATGATGAGGACGTTGTTCCCGAGGACGAACCCGGTCGCCGCCGCCGCCAGGCCGGCGTAGGAATTCAGGAGCGAGATCACGACCGGCATGTCGGCACCGCCGATCGGGAGGACCAGGAGCACGCCGAGGAGGAAGCCGGCGGCCAGCATCGTGTAGAAGAGCGGCGCGCGCGACGGATCCGCGACGAGGGCGACGATGATCGCGACCGCCACCGCCACCAGCGAGAGGTTCGACGCGTTCTGGCCGCGGTAGGTCACGGGCACGCCCGTGAGCAGCCCCTGGAGCTTGCCGAACGCCATCAGGCTTCCCGTGAACGTGAGCGCGCCCAGCAACACCTCGAAGCCGACCGCCGCTGTCGTGACGCGCGCGAGCTCGGCGCCGTGGCGGGAGTACTCGGAGATCCCCACGAGCGCCGCCGCCAGCCCGCCGAACGAGTGGGAGAGCGCGATCCGCTCGGGCATCTTGGTCATCGGGATCAGGAGCGCCATCGCGGTGCCGATGGCCGAGCCGATGACCATTCCGGCGATGATCCACTCGTAGCTGACGATGTCCCGGTGCAGGAGGGTGCCGACGATGGCCATCAGCATCCCGACCTCGGCGAAGAGCATGCCCCGGCGGGCGGTCTCCGGCGAGGTCAGGCCCCGGAGACCGAGGATGAACAGGACCGAGGCGGCGAGGTACAGCACCTCGACCCATGGCGCGCTCATGCACGGCGCTCCCGGGTCACGAGGTCTCTCTCCTGCCCACGAGGTGTGCCCGGGCGGTCACGCGTCGTGCCACGATCTCACGGCCGCTTTCGCTCCCGCTTCTTGAACATCCGGAGCATGCGGTCCGTGATCATGAAACCGCCCACGACGTTGATCGTGGCGCAGGTCACCGCGACGAAGCCCAGCGCCGTGCTGACCTGGTTGTAGTGCGCGCCCGCCGACACGATCGACCCGACGAGCGAGATGCCGGAGATCGCGTTCGTGGCGGACATCAGGGGCGTGTGGAGGAGCGGCGGGACGCCCGAGATCACCTGGTAGCCGACGAAGGCCGCGAGCAGGAAGATGTAGAGGCCGAAGAGCAGCTCTGGTGCCATCACTCCCTCCCTGCCGCGACCGGGTCCTGGAACTGCGGGTGCACGACCCGCCCCTCGTGCGTCACCACGCACCCTCGCGTGATCTCGTCCCCGAAGTCGAGCGCGAGGACGCCGTCCCGCACGAGGTGCAGGATCAGCTTCTCCATGTTCCGCGAGTACATCTGGCTCGCGTGCACCGCGAGGTCGCTCGCGAGGTCGAGGGGGCCGAGGATGGTCACGCCGTCACGGCTCACGGTCTGCCCGGGTTCGGTCAGCTCGCAATTGCCGCCCTGCTCGGCCGCGAGGTCGACGATGACGGATCCCGGACGCATCCGCCCGACCATCGCCCCCGTGATCAGGAGCGGCGCGCGCTTGCCGGGAACGAGTGCCGTGCTGATGCAGACGTCGGCCCGGGCGAGGTGCCCGCCGATCACCTCGCGGTTCCGCTGCTGGGCCTGCTCGGCGAGCTCGCGGGCATACCCGCCCGCCCCCGTTGTGTCCGCGACGACGGGCGCGGCGACGAACCTGGCGCCCAGGCTCTCGACCTGCTCCTTCACGCCCGGCCGCACGTCGAAGGCCTCGACGATCGCGCCGAGGCGCCGCGCGACCGCGATCGCCTGGAGCCCCGCGACCCCCGCGCCCAGCACGAGCGCCCGTGCGGGGGGCACCGTTCCCGCGGCCGTCATGAGCATCGGGAAGAACCTCGGGAGCGCTTGGGCGGCGAGCAGCACCGCCCGGTAGCCCGCCGCGGTGCTCTGCGAGCTGAGCACGTCCATCGTCTGCGCGAGCGTCGTTCGCGGGATCAGATCCGCCGCGATCGCCGTCACTCCCCGGCCCGCAAGGAGCCGGACCAGCTCAGGGTTGGCGTGGGGGAAGAGCAGACAGATCACGGCGCCAGCCGGGCGCAGGAGCGCCACCTCGTGCTCGGCCGGCGGGTGGATCTTCACGACGAGGTCGGCGGCCCCGAGCACCTGCTCGCGGGACGGCTCGACCGTGGCGCCGGCGCCGCGATACTCCTCGTCGGTGAACCAGGCCCCCGCGCCGGCGGCCTGCTCGACGACGACCATCAGGCCCTTCGCCGCCAGTCGCCCGGCGGTCTCCGGCGCCACCGCCACCCGGCGCTCGCCGGCCCTGATCTCCCTCGGAACGCCGATCGTCATTCCGATGGCTCCTTCCCGTTCCCGTCCATCCTCGCGACCTGCGTGGCCACGGCCTGGCTCAGTCGACCGGCGGCAACACGTCGGGCGCGATCTGGTACCCGTCCGCCAGCGCGTTGGTCGAGTTGAAGAGCCCCACCACCGCCATCACCTCGCCCAGAGCCTCGACGTCGAGCCCGAGCTTGCGCGCGGCGGCGGTGTGGGAGTTGATGCAGTACGCGCAGCCGTTCGTGGCGGAGACCGCCAGCGCGATGATCTCGCGCGTCAGCGGATCGAGCCTCGACGTCCGCCCGACCGCCTCCGGATGCATGATCGCCTTGAGGCGGGTCCAGACGATCTCGAGGTGGTCCGGGTTCGTCGCCAGCACGCGCCAGAAGTTCGGCACGGCCGCGAGGCCCTTGGTCTTCCTGATGTCCGCGTAGATCTCGGCCACCTTGCCCGTCGCCTCCACCTCGGAGACCGGCCGGACCGTGGCGCACCGTGGCTCACTCATCCCCGATTCCTCC
>CAZWXA010000368.1:0-797 GCA_964637755.1 uncultured bacterium
AGAGGAGGTCGGCGGTTCGAAACCGCCCGAGCCTACCAGTTATCCCATCGGTACGGGGGGAAGCGGATCGGCGAGCGCCGGCCGTACCACGAGCGTGCGTTGACCGAGCACCGCGAGAGGACGATCTTCCGGGTGCTCTTTTTGTCTCGGTGGTTCGTGAACGAATGGGGCTCGCGGGCCCCCGTCGGGGGGTGTCGGGGGGAGCGGCGGTCGCTTCCCCCGCCGTCGACTCAGTAGGAGCGTATGGCCGAATCCGAAGAAGATCGCCATCTCAGGTTCTCGGGAACCTTCGACTGTGATCCCTCTCCGCTCCCGACGCTGCGCCATTCGACGTCGCACGTCATGGCGCAGGCGGTCAGGCGGCTGTTCCCCGACGTGAAGGTCGCCATCGGTCCCGCGATCGAAAGCGGCTTCTACTACGACTTCGCCCGGTCCGAGCCGTTCTCGCCAGAGGACCTCGAGGCGATCGAAGCGGCGATGCGCGACATCGCCGAGGCCGACTTTCCCTTCGAGCGACGCGAGCTGCGGCGCGCCGAGGCCATCGCGCTCTTCCGCGACCGGGACGAGACGTTCAAGGTCGAGATCCTCGAGGGGATCGAGGCGGAGACGGTCTCGCTCTACCGCCAGGGCGAGTTCGAGGACCTCTGCCGCGGGCCGCACGTGCCCTCGACCGGCCACATCAGGGCCTTCAAGCTCCTGTCGTCGTCGGGCGCCTACTGGCGGGGCGACGAGCGCAACCCGATGCTGCAGCGGATCTACGGCACGGCCTGGCTGACGCGCGAGGACCTCGAGAAGTA
>CAZWXA010000368.1:807-2463 GCA_964637755.1 uncultured bacterium
GCTCGGGCGCGAGCTGGACCTCTTCGTCTTCCACGACGTCGCGCCCGGCGCGCCGTTCTGGCTGCCCAAGGGCATGATCATCGTCCGCGAGCTGGAGCGGTTCACGCGGGAGGCGCAGGACGCGCGCGGCTACACCGAGATCTCGACCCCGATCCTCGTGAACAAGCGGCTCTGGGAGCAGTCGGGGCACTGGGAGCATTACAGCGCCAACATGTTCACGCTCGAGGTGGAGGAGCAGCTCTACAGCCTCAAGCCGATGAACTGCCCCGAGTCCACGTTCGTCTACCGGCACGCGCTGCGCTCGTATCGCGACCTGCCGCTCAGGCTCTCCGAGATGGGACGCCTGCACCGGAACGAGCGCTCGGGCACGCTCACCGGGCTCTTCCGGGTTCGCCAGTTCACGCAGGACGACGCGCACATCTACTGCCGGCCGGACCAGACGCAGGACGAGATCACGGGCGTGCTCGGGCTCGTGCGGGAGTTCTACAAGGTCTTCAGCCTGGAGCCCTCGTTCAGGCTGTCCACGCGGCCCGGGAACTACCTCGGCACCACCGAGCAGTGGGACGCCGCCGAGCACGCGCTGCACGCCGCGCTCGAGGCCAGCGGCCTCGCCTACGACCTCTATCCCGGCGACGGGGCGTTCTACGGGCCGAAGATCGACATCGGGATCCAGGACGTCCTCGGGCGGGACTGGCAGATCGCGACGGTGCAGCTCGACCTGACGATGCTGCCCGAGCGCTTCGACCTGACCTACATCGACTCGGACGGGCAGCCCAAGCGCCCGGTCGCGATCCACCGGGCCATCTCCGGCTCGTTCGAGCGGTTCATCGGCATCATCACCGAGCACTTCGCCGGCGCGTTCCCCACCTGGCTCGCGCCGGTCCAGGCACGGGTCCTGCCCGTGAGCGAGAAGCACTCGGAATACGCGCGGGCCGTGCACCACCGCCTGACCGATGGGCGGATCCGCGCCGAGCTCGACGACCGCAACGAGAAGCTCGGCTACCGCATTCGCGAGGCGCAGCTCCAGAAGGTGCCGTACATGCTGGTCGTCGGGGAGCGGGAGGCGAAGAACGGGACCGTGAGCCTCCGCTACCGGACCGGCGACGACCTCGGGGCCGTCCCCCTCGACCGCGTGCTCGTCGATCTCGCGCAGGAGATCGGCTCGCGCACCGTCACCCTCAGCGTGGGCCGCTCGTGATCGGGCGGCCGGCCGCCGGCGCCCCGCGAGTGCCTCCGGTCACCTCCCCCGCGTACGCCCGTCACGACGGCGTCTAGGAGCAGGCCTATACCACCGGCACGAACACAGGAAATCCGCATCAACGAAGGCATCCGCTCCCGCGAGGTGCGAGTGGTCAGTTCCGAGGGCGAGCAGCTCGGCGTCATGCCGATCCCGGAGGCGCTGGAGACCGCCCGACAGCGCGAGCTGGATCTCGTCGAGGTCGCGCCCGAAGCCTTACCGCCGGTCTGCCGGATTATGGACTTCGGCAAGTTCAAGTACATGCAGGCGCGCCGGCAGAAGGAGGCGCGCAAGAAGCAGACCGTGATCGTGGTCAAGGAAGTGAAGATGGGGCCCAAGACCGAGAGGCACGACTTCGAGTTCAAGGTGAAGCACGTGCGGCGCTTCCTCGACGAGGGCAACAAGGCCAAGGTCACCGT
>CAZWXA010000368.1:2489-4423 GCA_964637755.1 uncultured bacterium
CTCGGGTGGAAGATGCTCAGCAAGATGACCGAGGCGGTGCAGGACGTCGCCACCGTCGAGAACCACCCGCGCATGGAGGGCCGGATGCTGAGCATGATCTTCACCCCGAAGCCCCAACACTAGGAGACAGGCGGCATGCCGAAGATGAAGACCAAGCGGGGCGCGGCCAAGCGCCTCCGGAAGACCGCGTCCGGCAAGCTCCGGCGCGCGGGCGGGTGGAAGCAGCACAAGCTCGAGAAGAAACGGCCCAAGCGCCGCCGGCGCCTGCGCAAGTCGGCGCTGATCGCCAAGCCGGACGAGAAGCGCCTGAAGGTACTGGTTCCGTACCTGTAGCGCCTACTACCAGGAGGAGAGGGAATGCCACGGACCAAGGGCGGGCCGAAGACCCGCCAGCGTCGCAAGAAGGTGCTGAAGAAGGCCAAGGGCTACTTCGGAGGACGCCGGAAGCTCTACCGCACGGCGAAGGAGACCGTCCTGCGCGCCGGGGCGTTCGCGTACCGCGGCCGGAAGCAGAAGAAGCGCCGCGCGCGCTCGCTCTGGATCGTGCGCGTCAACGCGGCGTGCCGCCAGGTCGGGCTCTCGTATTCCGTGTTCATGGCGGGCCTCAAGCGGGCCGGGATCTTGCTCGACCGGAAGATGCTCGCCGACCTTGCTGTCAACGATCCAGCGAGTTTCGCGAAGCTCGCCGAGGCCGCCAGGGCGCCCGCCAGCTGAGCTGTGGGACAGCCGCGAGATCACGAGCAGCCGAAGACTCCGGACTTCGAGGAGTACCTCAGGAGGGCGCGCGAGGAGCTTGCGGCCGCCGGGACCTCGGCGGAGGTCGGGCAATGGCGCATCAGCTACCTGGGCCAGAGCGCCGAGTTGCCCCGCTTCATGCGCTCGCTCGGGCGACTGGCTCCCGACGTGCGTCCCACGCTGGGGCAGGCGGCGAACGCCACGAAGGCCGAGCTGGAACGCCTCGTCGAGGACCGACGCGCCGTCGTGGCCGAGGCCGAGCGGGCCCGGGAGCTCGAGCAGACCAGGCTCGACCTGACGCTCCCCGGGCGGCGCCCGCCCCTCGGGACGCTCCACCCTCTCACCCAGGTCAACGACGAGATCGTCGCGATCTTCATGGGGCTCGGCTTCTCGGTCGCCGAAGGCCCCGAGGTGGAGTCGGACTACTACAACTTCGAGGCACTCAACATCCCGCCAGAGCACCCCGCCCGGGACATGCAGGATACGTTCTACCTGTCCGCGGACACCCTGCTGCGGACGCAGACGTCGCCGGTGCAGATCCGGACGATGCTGGCCCAGCGGCCGCCCGTGCGCGTCGTCTGCCCCGGCAAGGTGTACCGGCGCGACGTCGCCGACATCACCCACTCGCCCATGTTCCACCAGGTGGAGGGGCTGGCCGTCGACACGGACATCTCGATGGGCGACCTGAAGGGCACCCTCGAGCTGTTCGCGGGCGCGATGTTCGGCCCGCGCTCCCGGATCCGGTTCCGTCCCTCGTTCTTCCCCTTCACGGAGCCCTCGGCGGAAGTCGACATGCGCTGCTTCAAGTGCGACGGCGCGGGCTGCCGCGCGTGCTCGCAGTCCGGCTGGCTGGAGATCCTGGGGTGCGGGATGGTGCACCCGCAGGTGCTGCGAAACGTCGGCTACGACCCGGAAGAGGTGACGGGCTGGGCGTTCGGCATGGGCGTCGAGCGGGTCGCGATGCACAAGTACGGCATCGACGACATCCGCCTCTTCTTCGAGAACGACCTCCGCTTCCTGACCCAGTTCGCATGACCGCCGCGCCGCGAGCGCCGGTGCCGACCGGAGACCGTCTAAGTGCGGGAGGCGTGCAGTCGGTAGATCAATCGCCGCCTGTTCCCGACCGGCGTGCGATGGAAGCGGCGCTGGCGGGGACCGCGGGTCCTGTCGCCGCGAGCAGCCCCACGGTGCTCGCTCCC
>CAZWXA010000369.1:0-4380 GCA_964637755.1 uncultured bacterium
ACCGGACGCGGTTCTCCCCTGGAGGCAGATCGAGGAGCTGACCCTCGTAGATCCGACCATCCGCGCTCAGCTGCGGGTTGCGCCGCCGCACCTCCGCCATCCAGGCGTTTCGGTCGGTGACCCCGAGCATCTCGGCATAGCGCTCCAGGCTCTCGCCGGTCCCGACGCGGACGTTGGCGTTGCGCGCGCTGCGGGCACCGAGACGCTGCTGCTGGAGCTGCTCGGGGGTGATAACGAGGTTCGCATGCCGGGTCTCGTTCGGGATGATCAGCGCCTGGCCCGGCTTCAGGGTCCGCGCCGACCCCTCGGTGAGCCCGTTGGCCTCGAGGATGTCCTGGGCGGAGATGCCGGGGAGCCCCTGCGCCGCCCGCTCGGCCGTGATGCGCGCCGCGATCACCGTCGGGTTGTCGCCCGGCCGTATGCGATAGCTCGCCGGCTCGCCTGCGGTAGAGGTGGTGGGGCCGTCTGCAGGCTGCGACCGCAGGGCCGCAAACCCGGGCGCCTCCGGGCTCACCTGGTCGCGCGCCGCCATGGCAATCGCCTCGGCATCGCCCAGCCGTATGGCCGCGGTGCGGATGCGCTGCTTGTCGCCGCTCACCTCCGCGGCCTCGAGCTCCGCCTGCGCCTGCCGCAGGTCGCCGAGCACCGCCTCGGTCGTGGGATTCGCCTGGCCGCTGCCGCGCCGTCGGGCGATGAGTTGCTCCAGCTCCCCGGCGGTTCGGTCGGAGGAGCCGCGAAGCGAGGCCGTGGCCTCACGGAGCTCCCGGTCGGCCGCGCGAGAGTTCTGGAAAGTCTCCACCGAGCCCGTGAACCGCTGGGCCGCGTTGTCCAGGGCGAGGGTGCTGCCGAGATCGGCCTGCACCAGGCTGCGTCGTGCCTGACGAAGATCCTCCTCCGCCTCCCGGATCGCTTCCGGGTTGCCCGACGCGCGGGCCCGCCCGAGCGCCGGCTCCGCCTGGTCGACCGCCGCGCGCGCCTGCCCCTCGCCGCGCGCAGCACCGCGCCAGTCGTTGAGGCCATCGAGCACGCTCGACGCCTGGTTCAAGAAGTCGAAGTCGTCCCGAGTCCGGAACCGGCCCGGAATCTCCTTGCCGTCCGGGCCCGTCAGCGGAATGGGTCGCCCGTCGGGCCCCATGGCCAACTCCTGCTCGATCGGCTTCGTTCCCTGGTGCGCCGCCGCGGCGGCGCCGAAAGCTTCGACCGCCGCGCTCGCGAAATCCCTGTCGTTGATGCCGCGGGCCGTGTTCATAGTGCGTGAAAAGATCTCGGCGCCCACCTGGAAGGTCGAGCGGCCCGGCGCCGGCACCTGGCCGGTGCGCGGGTCGGCCTGGCCGGCGCTGTTGCGCGAGAGCGTATCGCCCGCGATCTGGCCGGCGGCGGCCAGGCCGCCCAGGACGGCACTGCGCTTGCCGCGCTCAGCTTCGGCGAGCCGCCGCTCGGCCTGCTGGATCTGCGCGGCATCGCCGGTGGCCCGCGCCTGCTCGAGCCCCTGGCGCGCCTCGCTGACGGCTCGATTCGCCTGAATGTAACTCTCGGCCGCCCCCACCCCGGCACCCACCCGCCCGAGGGCCCGGCCGACGTCGGAGAGGTCGGCGGCGAAGTTGCCGAGCGACGAGTTGGCGGCCGCGCCGGCCCCCTGGATGCCACCCGCGATGCCGCTGGCGACGCCGGCGGCCCCGCTGATGATGCCGCCGAGGCCGCCGCGCTCTATGCCCTGGACGCCGCGCCCCACGCCCGAAACCGCGTTGGCCACGCGCGCCACGTTGCCGGCGATCCGGGCGATGCTCGACCCCGCCCGGGCCATGCGGCCGACCGCGGCGGCGCCCGCGCCGACGAAGCTCGCTCCCGCCGACAGAATGTCGAGGAAGCCACCCCCGTGGCGCACCGCGTTGACGAGGGCGACGCCGGCCTGCACGCAGCGCGCGGCCAGGCCTATGGGCCCGGGAATGAAGCTACACACGGTCAAGGCGATGTTGGCGATCTGCCCGATCTTTCCCCAGATGCTCGGCGGCTTGGTCGAGGTGCTGACCACGCTGCCGTTGTCGCCGATCGTCAGCTTGACCGTGTGGCTCCCGACTTTGTACTCGTGGGTCCCCGGCGTGTTGCAGGCCGCTGCCGTCTGCTGCGCCACGGCGGCCACTTCGGCGTCGCTCATCCCCTCGAAGGCGTGGCCGGGAATGCGCGCGGCGCTCCAGCAGAGGTTGATCGCCGTGCTGCGATCCATCTGCGCCGGCCCACGCTCCGCCAGGTAGCGGCACTGCCGGAGCGCCAATGCCATGCGCTCGCGCTGCTCTTCGATGGTCTGGGGCGCGCCGCGCCCGAACTCCGCCACCGCGCCGGACGCGCCGGTGTTGATGAAGCTGACCGCCGCATTGAGCTGGTTCGGGTCGACCTTCTCGAGCGGCACCCCCATGTCGCGGATCGCCGCCGCCAGCTCGGCGCCGTCGATCGGCCGCACGGAGGTCGACGCCGCGGTGACCCGATTGACCGCTTCCGCCGCGGCCCGGCTGTACTCGTCGCCGTTGAAGATCGCCGGGTCCATGCCGGCGCCGACGGTGCCGATGTTCCAGAAGCCCTGGGGCGGGGGCGTTTCCGTGAGGCCGGTGCCGATGCGGTCCAGCTCCTCTCGGGTGATGCGGCCCGCCCCTTCGCCCGTGAGCGTCTCGCCGCCGCCGGCTGCGACGTCCGCGTCCGAAGCGGGGGAGCCGCCGACCTGGCTCGACACCAGGTCTTGCTGCGTCGCGTAGGCCTGCAGGCTGTAGTCCGCGGCCCCCATCTCCGCTTCGGCGCGCCCCAGGGCGCTCCGCGCCGAGCCCACCTGATGAAGCTCGACCTCCGGCACCAGCTCACGCGCCCGCGCGATGTCCTGCCGCACGGCGGCGGCTTCGCCGCCCACCTCCTGCGCCACGGAGGCGAGGTTCTCCCCGCGCGTCACCCTTGGCAGCGGCGTCGCCGCCTCGATCCCGCTGCCGAGCCGGCCGCGCAAGCTCTCGAAGCGCGCAGCGATCCGCCCCATGGCTTCTTCGCCCGCGGCCGTGCGCGCCCGAGCCCAGAGGCCCTGCCCCTCGCCGATCTGCGCCAGGCCCTGGCGCACCGCCGTGACCGCGCTCTCGGCCTGGCCCATCGACACGATGCCGTTCGTCAGCCCCGGCGCGATCTCCCGCACCCGCGCCAGCATCGGCCGCCACGTCTCCGGCAGCGACACGAGAGTGCTGCCCACCTCGGTCCGGAAGGTGGAGGCGGTCCCCGCGGGGCCCCCGAACGGTCCGAAGCCACGCGACCGCTCCATCGTGTCGGCCGAGAGGCTACGGGCGGGAGGGGCGAAGCTTCCCAGCTTGGCGAGGGCACGCGTCACCTTCGCCTCCAGGGCGCTCGCGGTGAGCTCCCGCGGCTCGCCTCCCGCAATCGACACCAGCACGGCGCCCAGCTTCCGACGCCTCTCGCTCGCTTCCGGGTAGGCCTGAGCGATCCGCTCCCGGACCGCCTCCGCCTGCTCTTTGGGACCGCGTTCGGAGGCGCTGGCGGCCGCGGCCAGGAAGGTCTGCTGCGCCTCCGCGGGAAGGCGGCGAACCTCGACGAGCAGCCGCGCCGTCTCCACCGGCCCCCGGGCATTCCGCTCGTCCAGCATTGCCGCCAGGCTGCGGGCGAGCTCCGCCGCGCGGGCCAGAGCGTCGGCAGGTCCCCGCCCCGGCTCCAGCGGCCGGCGGATACCCCCGTTGCCTCCGATCGTCGACATGGGCCTCCTGGTTGTCGAGTGCCCCCCAAGCTACGCCCGCACCCCGGCCACGGCAAGCAGGAATGTATCCGTGGCCTCAAACGAGAGTGACGCTGGGCGGCTCGTCAGTGAACGATAGACGTGTTCATTGGCGCTTCATGAGAACTCGATCGTGAGGCCGTGCAGGGGCAGGCCGGTGAGCGCCGTGCTCCAGGTTTCCCCCGGCGCCACCGGGTGCGCGTCGGTCAGCACTCCGGTGGTGACGACCTCGCCCGCGAGAAGCGGTGGCGCTTCGGGTTGTCTTGCCAGAAGATCGACGAGGTAGGCGAGGGACTCGAGCGGGCTGCCGAGCACGTTGGCCCCCACTCCGCGGTCGACGACCTGACCGGCCCGCGACAATGCCACCTCGAGGGTGGGGAGCTTCTCGGCCAGCCCCTCGAGGCTCGCGACCTCCATCTGCGTCCCCACCACGAGACGTCCATGCAGGCCGTTGTCGGCCGTGCAATCGGCGATCGTCACCTTCCAGCCGGGATGGTGGCACTGCACGATCTCGATCGAGTGGGCCACCCAAGAGATGGCCGCGAGCAGCGCCTCGGGCGAGCGGTCGCGGGGCGCGGCCCGGAGCCCGAAGCAGACCTCCGGCTCGATGCGTGGCTGCACGAGCC
>CAZWXA010000370.1:0-4367 GCA_964637755.1 uncultured bacterium
CGTATCCGTCGACCCTTCACGCCAGCCTCCCCGCCAGCGGAGCCCAGGGTATCATCTACCTGTGCTCCGATTTCTGGGCCGGGACGAGGCGGCCTCGCTGGCACCGACCTCGGCGGCCAGCCCATTTCGTCGGAGCCGCGCGGCCGCCGGGCCCGTCGCCGGACGTCGCGGGGAGCGCGCTTCGATTCCGAACCGACACGGGAGTCGTTCGATGAGGCGACCGAAGGTGACGGTCGACGCCAACGAGGCCGTGGCGCGCGTGGCCTACCACGTGAGCGACGTGATCGCCATCTATCCGATCACGCCCTCCTCGCCGATGGGAGAGTGGGCGGACCAATGGTCGGCGGAGGGCCGCCGCAACCTCTGGGGCACGGCGCCCGCGGTGGTGGAGATGCAGAGCGAGGGGGGTGCCGCGGGAGCGCTCCACGGGGCGCTGGCGACCGGGGCCCTCGCCACGACCTTCACGGCCTCGCAGGGCCTGCTCCTGATGATCCCCAACATGTACAAGATCGCCGGCGAGCTGATCCCGACGGTCCTCCACGTGGCCGCGCGCTCGCTGGCCGCGCAGGCCCTGTCGATCTTCGGCGACCACGCCGACGTCATGGCCGCCCGCGCCACCGGCTTCGCCCTGCTCGCCTCGAACTCCGTCCAGGAGGCGATGGACACGGCCCTGATCGCCCACGCCGCCACCCTGGAGGCGCGGGTGCCGTTCCTCCACTTCTTCGACGGCTTCCGCACCTCGCATGAGGTGTCGAAAGTCGAGGAGCTCACCGCGGACGACCTGCGCGCCATGATCGACGACGAGCTGGTGCGCGCCCACGGCGCCCGCGCCCTCTCGCCCGACCACCCGTCGATCCGCGGCACCGCCCAGAATCCCGATGTCTACTTTCAGGCACGGGAGGCGGCGAACCCCTACTACCTTGCGTGCCCGACGATCGTCCAGAACGCCATGGACCGGTTCGCCCGCCTCACCGGCCGCCAGTACCATCTCTTCGATTACCTCGGGGCGCCCGACGCCGAGCGGGTGATCGTGCTGATGGGCTCGGGCGCGGAGACCGCCCAGGAGACCGTCGAGTTCCTGGCGGCGGGCGGCGAGAAGGTCGGCGTCCTCAAGGTCCGGCTGTACCGGCCGTTCTCGGTGGAGCACTTCGTGGCGGCCCTGCCGGCCACGGTGCGAGCGCTCGCCGTGCTCGACCGGACCAAGGAGCCGGGCAGCCCCGGGGAGCCGCTGTACCTGGACGTGGTGGCGGCGGTGAGCGAGGCCATGGCCTCCGCCCGCCCGCCCTTCCGCGTGCTCCCCCGCGTCGTGGGCGGGCGCTACGGGCTCTCCTCCAAGGAGTTCACGCCGGCCATGATCAAGGCCGTCCTCGACGAGCTCGGGCGGGAGCGTCCGCGGAACCACTTCACCGTGGGCATCCGCGACGACGTCACCCACACGAGCCTCGACTGGGACCCGGACTTCTCCACCGAGGCGCCCGACACCGTGCGCGCCATCTTCTACGGCCTGGGCGCCGACGGGACGGTGGGCGCCAACAAGAACTCCATCAAGATCATCGGGGAGGCGACCGACAACCACGCCCAGGGCTACTTCGTCTACGACTCGAAGAAGGCGGGCTCCATCACCATCTCCCACCTCCGCTTCGGTCCCCGGCCCATCCACTCCGGCTACCTCATCACCCGGGCCACCTTCGTGGCCTGCCACCACTTCTCCTTCCTGGAGCGCCTGGACGTGCTGAAGGCGGCCGAACCCGGGGCCACGGTTCTCCTGAACAGCCCCCACGGTCCCGGCGAGGTGTGGGACCATCTGCCGCGCCCCGCGCAGGAGCACCTCGTCGCCCGGGGCCTGCGGCTCTTCGTGATCGACGGCCACCGCGTGGCCCGGGAGACGGGCATGGGCGGGCGCATCAACACGATCATGCAGACGTGCTTCTTCGCCCTCTCGGGCGTGCTGCCCCGCGAGGACGCCGTGGCCGCCATCAAGCACGCCATCGAGAAGACCTACGGCAAGCGCGGCGAGGCCGTGGTCCGGAAGAACTTCGCCGCGGTGGACAGCACGCTGCAGCACCTCCACGAGGTGCGGGTGCCGGGGCGCGCGACCAGCGGCGTCGGCCTGCGCCCGCCCGTGCCCGCCGAGGCGCCGGAGTTCGTGCAGCGGGTGACCGCCCGGATGATCGCCGGCGAGGGCGACCTGCTGCCGGTCAGCGCGCTGCCCGCCGACGGGACCTATCCCGTCGGGACGACCCGGTGGGAGAAGCGCAACATCGCGCAGGAGATCCCCGTCTGGGACGAGGCGCTGTGCATCCAGTGCGGCAAGTGCGTGCTGGTGTGCCCGCACGCGGTGATCCGGGCCAAGGTCGTCCCGCCGGCGGCCCTGGCCGGCGCGGCGGCTGGCCTCAAGTCGGCGCCGGCCCGCTGGCGCGAGTTCCCCGACGCGCGCTTCATCCTCCAGGTCGCCCCGGAGGACTGCACGGGCTGCGGGCTGTGCGTCGAGGTCTGTCCCGCCAAGAGCAAGAGCGAGGTCCGCCACCGCGCCATCAACATGATGGCCCAGGCTCCGCTGCGCGAGCAGGAGGCCGAGCGCTGGCGGATCTTCGTGGACCTGCCGGAGATGGATCGGCAGGCGCTCAACGCGAGCCAGGTGAAGGACGTCCAGCTGCTGCAGCCGCTGTTCGAGTTCTCCGGGGCGTGCGCGGGGTGCGGAGAGACGCCGTACCTCAAGCTGCTGAGCCAGCTCTTCGGCGACCGCGCGCTCATCGCCAACGCGACCGGCTGCTCCTCGATCTACGGGGGCAACCAGCCGACCACGCCGTGGAGCCAGGATCGCCACGGCCGCGGCCCCGCCTGGGCCAACTCCCTCTTCGAGGACAACGCGGAGTTCGGATTCGGGATGCGGGTGGCCCTCGACACGCAGGAAGGGTACGCCCGCGAGCTGGTCCGGCGCCTGACCGGTCTCATCGGCGACGAGCTGGCGCGGGCCCTCCTGGGCGCCGATCAGTCCGACGAGGCCGGCATCGCGGCCCAGCGCGAACGCGTGGCGCGGCTCCGGGAGCGGCTGCGCGGGACGGGCAGCCGCGAGGCGCGCGACCTCCTGGGCCTTGCCGACGTGCTGGGCGTACGACATCGGGTTCGGCGGCCTCGATCACGTGCTGGCCTCGGGCCGTGACGTCAACGTCCTCGTCCTCGACACGGAGACCTACTCCAACACCGGGGGCCAGATGTCCAAGGCCACCCCGCGCGGCGCGGTGGCCAAGTTCGCGGCGGGCGGCAAGTCGCGGCCCAAGAAGGACCTGGGGTCGATGATCATGACCTACGGCGACGTCTACGTGGCCCGGGTGGCCATGGGAGGCGGCGACGCCCAGACCCTGCGCGCCCTGCGCGAGGCCGCGGCCTACGCGGGGCCGTCACTGGTCATCGCCTACAGCCACTGCATCGCCCACGGCTACGACCTGCGCTTCGGCATGGATCAGCAGAAGGCGGCGGTCCTCTCCGGCGCCTGGCCCCTCTATCGGTACAACCCGGCCCTGGCGGCTCTGGGCAAGAACCCGTTGCAGCTCGATTCCCGGCCGCCGAGCCTGCCCCTCGCGAAGTACGTCTACAACGAGACGCGCTACACGATGCTGGTCCACAGCGACCCCGCCACCGCCAAGCGGCTGCTCCGGCAGGCCGAGGAGGACGTGGCGGCCCGCTGGCGCCTGCTCGAGCACTGGGCCTCCATGCCCGCCGTCGAGGTCAGGGAACCCCGCGATGGCCAGGAGGGAGGAACGCCGTGATTGACCTGTCCACCACCTACCTGGGGCTCACCCTGAAGAACCCGCTGGTCGCCTCCGCGTCGCCCCTCTGCGAGGATGTCGGGAACATCCGGCGCATGGAGGATGCGGGCGCGGCGGCGGTGGTGCTGCACTCGCTCTTCGAGGAGCAGATCACGCTCGAGAGCCATTTCCTGGAGCGGCAGCTCACGCAGGGGACGGAGAGCTTCGCCGAGTCGCTGACCTACTTCCCGGACATGACCAGCTACAACCTCGGGCCGGAGGGGTACCTGGAGCACGTGCGCCGGGCCAAGGCCGCGGTGGGCATCCCCGTCATCGGCAGCCTGAACGGCATCTCCAGCGGGGGCTGGATCACCTACGCCAGGAAGATCGAGGAGGCGGGCGCGGACGCGGTCGAGCTCAACGTCTACTTCATCCCCACCGATCCCGAGCTGACGGGCGCCCAGGTCGAGCAGATCTACGTGGACCTGGTGCGCGACGTCCGGGCGAGCGTGGGCATCCCGGTGGCGGTCAAGCTCGGCCACGCCTTCAGCGCCATGGCCAACCTGGCCCGCCGGCTGGACCAGGCGGGGGCGGGCGCCCTCGTGCTCTTCAACCGCT
>CAZWXA010000371.1:0-4357 GCA_964637755.1 uncultured bacterium
CGCACACGGGGCCGGCGATCAGGTGGGCCAGCTCGATCACGCGGTAACCCGCCAGGGGGAGCATCGGAGCGTCAGGGGTCATCGCGTTCTCATGACTTGACGAAGACCCAGCTCTCGAAGACGCCACCCGGCAGGCGGAGGGAGTCGAGGGAGAGGATGGCATCGAGGCTCGATGAGAACGGGCGCTTGCCTGCGTCGAAGATCGCGCCGCAGTGGACGCGGATCAGGACGCGACCGCCGGGCCCGAGGACCCGCACGAGCACCGGGGCCAGGTGCGCGGTCGACCAGGACAGGATCTGGGGCGCGAGCTGGACGCGCCCGCTGAACACGGTGAGCATCGTCGGGGCCCCGGAGGCGTTGGCGGCCGGCGTCACGGTCGGGGCGGGCTCGAACCAGACCTGCACCACCTGTGGCTGCTGCTGCAGGAGATCGGGGTGGAGCGGTCGTGACAGCCGACAGCTCAGGGACCGCAGCATCTCGGCCGCCTGCTCCGCGCCCACCGTCGCGCCGTGATCCCAGCTCACGCGGGCGATGAACGGCCAGTTCAGGTCGAGCCCGGGGCCCGGCGGGCCTGGCTCTCCCTGCGGACCCGCGGGCCCCGGCGGGCCCGGATCGCCCCTCTCGCCCTTGGGGCCGGGTTGGCCCGGCGGGCCTGGCTCTCCCTGTTCGCCGTTGGGCCCCGGGGTCCCCGGCGAGCCCGCGGGACCGAGCGGGCCTGGCGGGCCAGGACTGCCTCGATCGCCCGGAGGTCCCTGGACCCCTGGAGTGCCCGGAACGCCCGGCGGCCCCGGCTGGCCGGGATCGCCTTTGGGTCCTGGCGGGCCCGCGGGACCGAGCGGGCCCGGCAGCCCCGCCGGACCGGGACCCCCCTGCGGCCCCACCGGGCCCTGGGGACCCGTCGGACCCGTGGGCCCGAGCGGGCCCGGGGGACCGGACGGACCTGGATCACCTTCAGGCCCTGGCTCTCCCGCCGGCCCCGCCGGACCCGGGTCGCCTGTGTCACCTTTTAGTCCTTGCCCTCCGGCCGGGCCCGGCGGCCCGGGGTCGCCCGCGGGGCCCTGGGTCGCGGACGCGTCGACGGGCGCGCCATCGAAATGCCATCGCCCCTGTGCGTCCTTCACGTGTCGCCCGCTGTGGGTGTGCGCGCCGGATGCGACGAAGAGCGCGTCGTCCTGGGCGACGGTGAAGCCGCTCTCGCCACGGCTGAGTCGCGCGATGACGAGGGCGTCGAGCCCGGGGTCCGGCCCGTCGTCCGCCTCGACGGCCGCGGACGCCGTCAGCAGGATCAGGGTGGGCGTGTCGCCGACGCGGAGCGCCTCCCGGTCGCTGTTCTGCGCCCGGAGGACCACCCGGAAGGGCCCGGCGCCCTCGGGCGCGGGCAGGCTGAGCGCGGCGTCGACGGCGAGCCTCACGCCGCTCGGCGCGAGGGCGAGGCCCGGATCGATGGCGATGCCCGGCCCTGCCTGCACGCGCAGACCCCAGGCGATCCGGCCGAGCCCGACCGTGCGCCGGAGGTCGAGCACGCCTTCCCGTAGCCGGTCCTGGAGGTGCTGCAGGTGTTCCGCGGTCACGCGGAGGCCGTCGGTGAACTGAGATCGTGGATCCTCTGCCATCATCCGACTCCGATCCCGCCGGGGGACGTGTCTGGCCCGCCACGAGGGGGAGTGTCGCGCGGGGCGATCGCGGGTCGCCGGATCCTCACGAGTCCGTCACGACCGCCACGACATCGCGCAGGGTCACGGTGCCGGCGACGCGGCTCACCACCTCGAGCGCCACCACGCTCGCGCCGCCGAGGTCGAGGAGATCTGCGGGCTCGATCTCCGCGACGACCCCCTTCGGGGTGGGCATCACCTCGGCCGCGGCCCCCGCCGCGCCGGCCAGGCTGAACTGGAGCGGCGGGACGGGCGCGTCGCGGCTGGCGTGGCCGAGGAGCCGTGCGCGCCCGCGCGAGGACGCCAGCAAGGCGACCGGAGGCAGGCGCTGCCAGGGCCCGGCCGGCGCGCCGCGCCAGACCTCGCCCGCCGCGACGGCTCCCGTGAGGGCCCACGCCACCCTTCCTCTCCCGACGAGGATCGCGACGAACGGGAGCGTCGCGGCGTCGAGGGGGACCGGTCGAGGGAAGCGAAAAGTGGCCCAGACCTCGCCGGGTCCGTCGAGCGTGACCGGCTTGCTCGCGCTGCCGTCGAGGGGGGTGCCCGGCTCGCCGTGACTCGGACGGAGCAGGAGCACGCGCACCTCGGCACCGCCCGGCTCGGCCCGGAGGGGCAGGCGCACGCCGAGCAGCTCGACCAGACCGTGGGTCCCGGTCAGCGCGACACAGGCGGCGTGGTCGGGATCGAGCAGCATCTCGGCAAGCGGCATCTCGACTCCGCCGACGGTGACCGTCAGGGGGTCGGGGCCGACGGGCGGCATCACGCGCTCGGGCGGCAGGCTTGCCGAGACGGCGAGCGTCACCCTCTCGACCTTCCGGGCCCACGCCGGCAGCGCGAGCGGGAGCGAGAAGAGGCCTTCCTCCGCGAACGTCAGCTCGAGCCGGCCGTCCGGGAATCCTGCCGTGACCGCGGCGACGTAGGAGACCCGCTCGTCCGCCGGCCGCCGCTCGAGCGCCAGCACGCCCGGCACCCGGGAGGACAGGACCAGGCGAAACGTGGTCTCCGGAGCCTTCTGTCCGCCGGGATCCCCGGTCAAGCTCGCCAGGACCCCGGTGAGGTCGACGACGTAGTCCGCGAGGCCATCGCTCCGCGCCTCGGACCAGCCCGCCTCCCCCGGCTCCACGGTCCCGGGAAAGCTCCACGCCGGCGGGCCTCCGTTGATCCGCAGCTCCAGATCTCCCGGCACGTCGGGCAGGCGCACGAGGATCTTCTGCCCCGCGACCGCGTCGTCGAGGGCGCCCACCATCTCGATCTGGAGGCGCTCGGTGCGCACCTCCGAGGCGAAGTCGATCCGGGACGTGAACGGCTCCGCGACCGTCCTCCGGAGCTCGATGCCCAGGCCGCCGTCGGCCGGGTAGATCGCCCGGTCCGCGAACCCCGCCCCGCTCCAGGTCTTGACGCGAAAGACCGTGACAGAACTATCGGTGACTCCTATCGCGCTCACGGTGCGCGGCACGCCGAAGTCGAGGACCATGCGCGTCCGCGTCTGCGCCTCCCCGCCCGACGCGATGGACATGTCCTGCTGCCGCACCTTCGCCACGTTGGCGGCCGGCGTCCACTCGGCGCGAGCGGCGCGGGCCGTCACGCGGAACTGCTCCACGAGGGCGTTCGGCGGCAGGCCCACGTCGATGGCCACCGAGGAGACACCGCTGGCGACGAGCTGCGGCCGGCGGACCAGCGCGATCGGCCGGTCGTCGAAGAGGAACTGCTCCCCGACCTTCCGGACCAGACCGCCCTCCAGGAGGTCCTCGCGGAATGGGCCCCCGGTGAACGTGACGTCGACCATCGGCGGGGCTACTGGAACGCCCGCGTGCTCTGGAGCGTCTCGAACGCGGTGGCGAAGGACTTCGCCGGCGTCGCGTCGTCGACGGTGATCCCGAGCGGCGCGAGCTTGGCGGTGATCGTGGCGCGCTCGGCCTCGCTCAGGTCCTCGGGCCGCGCCTTGTCGAGGAGCGGCTCCACCTGGGGATCGGCGAGGATCGGCAGGATCTCCTCGACCCGCCTGCGCTGGAAGTCCTCGTGCACCCGGTCGAACAGCGAGAAGTCGATGTCGGACACGGGCAGCAGGACGAGGTCGACCGGCGTCCCCCGGGGGACCCGCGTGCCCGCGGGGATGCTCTGCGCGACGATGCGCGGCACCCGGTTCCGGTTGATGACGACCGTGCGGGCGAGGAGATCCTCGACCTTTCTCGGATTCAGCTCCGGCGACCGCACCTCCCGCCCCTCGCGGAGGATGGTCGAGCTGACGGTCCCCTCCCCGACGTCCACGCTGATCGGGCGCTCCGCCGCCGGCCTCGCGCCGGCCCTCAGGAGCGCCCCGCCCGCCGCGTCCGGCGTCACCCTGCCCGCCCCCGCTCTGGCGCCGCCCGGCCGAACCCGCCCCACCTCACCCCCAGCCTCCGCACTGAACGGCGGATGCGCATCAAAAAATCTAGGCATCGTCTCCCTCCCTCCCCCACGCAGGCCCCGTCAAGAGACAGGTCAGTCGGGCCAAATCTCGAGCCGCAGTGGTCACGTAGTTTCTCGACGGCCCCGTGACGAAAGAGTTAGCCCCAGGCAGAAAATACTCGCGCGAGCGCAGCCCGGGGCAGCGGGTCCTGCCGCGGCGAGCAGCCCCTACCGTGCTCGCTCCCGCCAACGCGCCGGCCGTGCCCCACGCGATCTGGCTCTCGCACAACGCGCGCGTCGGTGAGGCGGTGCGCTCC